>PKCT01000309.1 GCA_002862325.1 Phycisphaerae bacterium | reverse complement strand
CCGACGGCGTCGCGTGCGCGAGATGGCAGTGCGCCTCCTGCGACGACTGGCAGTGCGTGCTGAACGCGAGCATCACGGTCATGAACCAGATCAACGCGATCGTCGATCCCGGTGGCCAGGGGACGGGGATCGCGATCTTCTCGATCGAACAGAGTTACGTCGAGGACGTGGGGCGGGACCTCTCGGAGATCAAGGCGTGCATGACCGGCACGTGCCCGGTCGGATTCGAGGGCGTCGCCGCCGCGTCGCCTCCGGTCAAGTTCGCCAACGTCACCGGTTCGTACGGTGGACCCGAACTGTACGGTCCGAACGGCTACGACTACGCGTATCCACAGGGCTACAACAAGGGGAAGAAGGTGCCGCCGACGCTGTCGCACCTCTACCAGGGTGGATCGCCGTACTTCCCGACCGGCACCTCGTCCTGCGTGCAGGGGACGCCGGAGACGCTCTGGGTCGTCGATCTCGATACGCCCGGCTCCTATTCGCCGCAGATCCCGTGCCCGATCGGCACATCGCCCGCGAACGCGTACACGACCCTGTCCGACGGCACGGTCGGCGCGTCGCCCGACGTCGCGGCCCGCTACGTCGCGTACCTGCTCACGTTGCTGCCGCCGATCAGTAACCAGCCCGCCCTCGATGGGTCGGTGGTCTTCCGTGCGTTCTCTGGCGAGGAGACCATGCTGGGCGGCGACGGTTGGACGCTCGAGAAGATCGCGGCCTTCCACGCCGACCTTCAGGCGAGCTTCACCGAGCTCCGCACGCTCGCCCCCTCGATCTTCCCGGCGGGGGGCGCCGATCCGGCGACCCTCGAATTCGCGATCTGGCAGTTCGATCCCATCCTCAACAAGATCACGCTGCCTTGACCGCCCCCGCGGCGGCGGAGGGGCGAACATCGAACGGTGAGGGTGGGATTCGAACCCACGGTGACCCGAAGGCCACGCCGGTTTTCAAGACCGGTGCGTTCAACCGCTCCGCCACCTCACCTGGTGTGGAACGGACGTCGTACGTCCGACCGCATGGTACCCGCCGATTCGGGATCTCACTTCTCGTCGGGCCGTCGGTCGTCCTTTCTCCGGTCGCCGAAGATCAGTCGCCGGGTCGGGGCGTCGACGAGCAGCCAGGTCACGATGAAGGGGATCGGAATGACGAAAGGGCGCCAGGTATCGGGAAGATCCGCGATCTTCTGGCCGGTCACGTTCTGCCAGGCGATACCTCCCACGATCCACATTGCGGTACCGAGAAACATGGTGCAGAACGCATGAAGCACGATGCGGAGGACGAAGGGGATCGCTCCTTCCTGCGGCGCGGGATTCTTTCGCAAGGCGAGCTTCCTTCTTCTGGAGAGCCGGATCGTGGCCAGAATACCGTTCGAGGGCCTCCCGGGACCGCGATCTTGTTCAGGATCGGTGCGTCCACCCGCTCATCCGGGCGAGCTGGCGTGGAGCGGCGTGACGCCTCTGCGGGCAAGGGACCCGTCGCCGCGGAATCCCGGTCGACTGGTCCGATGCTCGTTCCGCTCGATCGCCGAGTATCGGTCCTCGAAGCCGGTTTCCGGCCCGCGCGGCCACTCTCTGACGTCTCATGGGGTCCGGATCCGCTTCGAACCGCGTCCGATCGATGAAACAGTGCATCCGTCGGGGTGGAGAGCACCGAATCTCTCTGCGGCGTCGATCCCTCGATCGGTCTGGACGACCGGGGTGGGATCGGGAGGATTCGCATGGATCGCGTCGCCGGAGCGGAGGACGTCATCGCGGGGATCAGCGTACAGAACTGGAGCGATCGGGCGTTCGACGTCCTGATGGGACCGAGGACCGATGCGCGGATCCGGGTGTACGTACTCTGGGGTGCGCTCCTCGGGTTCATCGTACATCTCCTCCTCTGGTTCCTGGCCTGGTCGGAGGTGAACGACACGCTCTCGTCCGCCCCGCTTCTGAGATCGCCGCTCCTCGCCCTGTACACCCCGTTCTCCGTGCTCCTGGCGTACGAGGCCTATCAACTGGTACAGGCGATTCCGAAGTCGTTCTCCGCCGCGATCGCCAAGCAATTCGAGGTCGTCACCCTGATCGTGGTCCGGGAGGGGCTGGTATTCCTCGCCGAACTTCGACCGGAGGACACCGTCACCCTCGGCCCCTGGATCTGGACGCTCCTTCTGAAGGCCTCGGCCTTTCTGCTCCTGCTGGTGACCACGCTCGGTATCGCCTTCGAGAACGGCAGGCGCCGCCGATCATCAGATCTGCCGCCGAACCTGGTGCGGTACGTCGCGACGAAGCGACTCCTCTCGGTGGTCGTGCTCCTGGTGTTCTCGGGCATGGCCGTGTGGTCGCTGACCAGCTGGGTGGTGGACGCCGTCCAGGGGGGTGGCGACGTGCGTCCGGGCATCTTCTTCGCCGACTTCTTCACGCTGCTGATCCTCGTGGACATTCTCATCCTTCTGCTGTCGTATCGCTACGCCCACGAGTTTCGAAGCCTCGCACGGAACACCGGGTTCGTTCTCGCGACCGTGATCATGCGGATCGCGGTGGACGCACCGGTCGTGGTCGATTCGATCCTGTTCCTGGTCTCGGCGGTGGTGGGATTCTCGGTGGTCTGGCTGACCAACCGGTTCCCGACCCCACCGGTATCTTCGGAGGCGATCTCCGGATCCCCTCGGTCCCTGGGTTGATTCCTGCGGCCGGCCCGCCCGTCGCGACCGACCACGCGTCGCCCGTTTCGAAGTCGAACCCGGGTAGCATGCCGCGTCGCGTCGCGATTGTCCCCCTTCGTCGAGCCCAGGAACCAACCCATGCCCCTTGATCACTACGTCACTCTCGGACGCTCCGGCCTCCGCGTCTCTCCATTCTGTCTCGGGTGCATGACCTTCGGCGACGAATGGGCGGCCGTCGGAACGCACGAGGAGGAGAGCCTCCAGGTGCTCGAGGCCTATCTGGAGGCGGGTGGGAACTTCCTCGACACGGCGAACCTCTACACCATGGGTCACAGCGAGGTGATCATCGGCGACTACTTCGCCGGCTCGCCGATGCGAGCTCGGGACCGTGTGGTCATCGCGACCAAGTTCAGCGGGAATCTCCATCCGGGCGATCCGAACGGGGGTGGTGCGGGCCGCAAGGCGATCATCCATCAGGCGGAGGATTCGCTGCGGCGTCTACGCACCGACTACATCGACCTTTATTGGTGCCACTTCCACGATCCGAACACCCCGATCGACGAGACGATGCGCGCCCTCGACCAGCTGGTCCGAGATGGGAAGGTCCGACACATCGGATTCAGCGACATGCCGGCGTGGGTCGTCGTGCAGGCGCAGTACGAGGCGAACTTCCGCGGCTGGGAGCCGCTGATCGCCCTGCAGATCGAATACAGCCTGGCCCAACGCACGGTCGAGGCGGATCTCATGCCCATGGCTCGGTCGCTCGATCTCGGGGTGACCCCCTGGAGCCCGCTCCGGGCCGGAATACTCTCCGGCAAGTATCGACGCGATGCGCGGCCCGAAGTCGGTTCAACGCGGGTCGCCGAGGCGAGCCCGCATCTGAACGAACGGAACTACGCGATCATCGACGAACTCGTGAAGACCGCGGAGGAGCTCGACGCGACGCCCGCCCAGGTCGCCTTGAAGTGGGTGCAGGATCGGGCCGGCGTCGCCAGCACGATCATCGGGGCTCGTCGCAAGGATCAACTGCTCGACAATCTTGGTGCGCTCGATCTTGAGTTGAGCGTCGAGCAGTCCTCGCGACTCGACGAGGTCTCCAAGCCCGAGCTTCCCTTTCCCCATGAATTCCTGCGAAACGTGGTGCACGTCCACCAGGGCGGTGTCCAGGTCGACGGGACGCCGAGCAAGCGGGCGGAGTTCCTGCCCCGGACCGACGCCGATCGGTGGTAGGACGCCACGTCGTCCGGAACGTCGCGTTGAGCCCGAAGCGGATGTCCCAAAACGACCGGCCGCTTCCCCGCACGTATGCGAGGAAGCGGTCGGCCGGCGATTCGGATTTGGTTCCCCCTTCGAGATGCTCTGCAGGCCGGAAGGGCTCCGGAAGACGCACGCCTCACTTCCGACTCTTATGATGGCAATCTGGGCGGGTGAGGTAAGGGGGTATTTGCCCCATTCCTCCATTCTTCGGTCCAGAAGCTCAAACGACCGTTTGAATCCGGAGAGCGCTTCGTCCCCCGCGATCAGAGCAGAAGGTCGGCTCTGGCTTCATGGACGCTGTCCGGATCGAGCAGTTTGGCCACGAGGCCGGTCCAGCCGGTCTGGTGCATGGCGCCACAGCCGCGTCCGGTGTCCCCGCAGAAATACTCGTTGAAGGGCAGGTTGTCAGCCCAGGCGGGATCGAGATATCTCGGATCGTCACCGAAGATCGGTCGTCGCCCATTCTCATCCGGGAGGAACAGCGAGATCAGTCGCTCTCGCAGGACGACCGCCGCATCGAGGATGCTCATGGTTGCGCCACTTCCGGCCGGGACCTCGATCTTGAAGTCGTCTCCGTAGTAGTGATGGAACTTGAGCATCGCCTCGAGGATCAGGACGTTGACCGGGAACCACACCGGACCTCGCCAGTTCGAGTTGCCCCCGAAGACCTTCGTCCTGCTCTCCGCCGGCTCGTAGTCGACCTGGAGCTTCCGTCCCGCGAGGTCGGCCTGGAATGGATGTTCCAGATGCTCTCGACTGACCGATCGGATGCCGTGGGGGGAGAGCATCCGCGACTCGTCGAACGCGACCCGAAGCAGGCACTTCATGCGATGGCCGCGCAGGAGCGACAGAAGTCGCCGTTCGCCGCTGCCGGCGACCGACCAGCGGCTGACCAGGGACGAGAGCTCAGGACAACGCTCGAGCGTGTGCTCGACCGTGCGCCCGAACTCGGGCAGCTCCTTGAGGAGTTCCGGTTCGATCGTCTCGACCGCGATGAGGGGAATCAGGCCGACGAGGGAGAAGATCCGCATCGGATTCGGCCGGCCTTCCGGGTCGACGAGGATGTCGAAGTAGAACTCGTCGTGCTCATCCCACAGACCGATGCCGGAATCCGCCACCGAGGTCATCGCCCGGGCGATCTCCAGGAAGTGGAGGAAGAACTTCCTGGCGAGGTCCTCGTAGACCCGGTCGTGGCGAGCGAGTTCGAGCGCGATCCGCATCATCTTGAGCGCGAAGGCCGCGACCCAGCTCGTCGCATCCGCCTGCTGGAGACGCCAACCCGAGGGAAGGGGAGCGCTCCGGTCGAACGCTCCGATGTTGTCCAATCCGAGGAACCCGCCATCGAAGATGTTGTGTCCCTGGGCGTCCTTGCGATTCACCCACCAGGTGAAGTTCAGGAGGAGGCGATGGAAGATCCGCTTCAGGAAGTCCAGGTCGCCGTCGCCGCCGGTGTGGAACCGCTCGATCTGGAAGGTTCGCCATGCCGCCCATGCATGCACCGGTGGGTTGACGTCGCCGAACGCCCATTCGTATGCGGGGAGCTCGCCGTTGGGATGCATGTAGCGATCCTTGACGAAGAGCAGGAGCTGATCCTTCGAAAAGGCGGGATCAACGTGGGCGAAGGTGACCGCCTGGAATGCGCTGTCCCAGGTCGCGTACCACGGATACTCCCAGGCGTCGGGCATCGAGATCACGTCGTGATTGCGAATGTTCCGCCACTCGTGGTTCCGACCGTTCTTGTGACCACGGGGCGGCGCAGGCTGGCCCGGATCGCCGTCGAGCCAGCGGGCGACGTCGTATCCGTAGTACTGACAACTCCAGATCATTCCCGCGTAGCCTTGGCGATGGACCAGTCTCGTCGCATCGTTCGGGCACTTGCGCTCTTGGTGGTCGTGGAAGGTCTCGCATTCCCCGCGGCGCCGATCCATGATCGCGTCGAAGTCGTCGAGTCCACCCGGGGAATCGGTGGGTGCCAGTCGGATGCGCACGACCTTCTCCTCGCCCGGTCCGAGATCGAAGGTGTGTCGCAGGCCGCACTTGGTGCCCGTGCCCGAGGGGTTGCAGGCGTCGGCCTTGCCTTCGACGATCGCGTCGTTGATGGCGTCCTTCGGATGGGGGGTCGTCGCGGCCGAGCCGAAGATCTTCGGATAGTTGGTCTCGTTCTCGCAGAAGAGCGCTTCGGCGTCCTCGTGGACGTGCAGCCGGTACGACCCGACTTCGGGATGGTCGACCCGGACCCCGCGGGTGTCGTCGCGTCGAAGTCGGGGACGGGGGGTCCGGTCTTCGCCCCAGGACCAGGTGTTCCGAAACCAGATCTGCGGCACCACGTCGATGCGGGCCGGCTCTGGCCCCGCGTTGCGGACTCGGATCCGCATGAGGATGTCCTCGGCGTCCGCCTTCGCGTACTCCACGTTCACGTCGAAGTACCGATTCTCGTCGAACACGCCGGTGTCGATGATCTCGTACTCCGGTTGATCGACGCCGCGAGCCGCGTTGGCCTCGACGAGGTCCTCGTACGGGAACGCGGCGTGCGGATAACGGTAGAGCATGGCGAGGTACGACGCGGTCGGTGTGGCGTCGAGGTACCAGTACGCCTCCTTCACGTCCTCGCCGTGGTTACCCTGCTGATTGGTCAGGCCGAAGAGTCGTTCCTTCAGGATCGCATCGTTCCCATTCCACACGCCGAGGCCGAGGCAGATCGAGGCACTTCGGTCGCAGAAACCGGCGAGTCCGTCCTCGCCCCAGCGGTACGCACGGCTTCGCGCATGGTCGTGGGGAAACGATTCCCATGCGCTCCCATCGGCCGAATAGTCCTCGCGGACCGTGCCCCACTGACGTTCGCTCAGCCATGGTCCCCAGCGACGCCAGGGGGCGGTCATCTCATCGGCTTCCGCGAGGCGAGCCCGTTCAGGGTCGGTCGGAGCGTAGGGGGTGGGGGGCGTACTGGTCATGTCCGCAGACTATCGCAGCCTGGTCAACCGAGTTCGGCGTCCCGGTCACCCGACTCGGCGAGACGAACCAGATGAAGGACGGCCAGCACCTCGGCCACGCTCCAGGCCTGTGAAAGGCAGCCGCCGGGCAGGTGCGGCGACTCGCCATCGTGCACCTCCGCGATCCCACCCAGGCAACGGCGAGAGAGCTCCGCGACCATCGGGGCCAACGTCGCTCGCAATGCCGCAGCGTCCCGATGGACCCGCCAGTGGGTCCGACCGTAGGGGCCGAGCAGCCACGGCCAGCTCGTACCCATGTGGTAGGCCGCATCCCGGCTCGCCTGGTCGCCGTGATATCGCGGCTGATATCGCGGATCGTCCGGCCCGAGGGTGCGCAGGCCGGTGGGGGTGAGGAGGCTCGTCGTACAGCGGTCGAGGACCGAGGCCGCCCGTTCTCCAGTGACCGGAGGATGGGCACACCCGGTGGCGAAGAGCTGGTTCGGCCGTAAGGTGCCGTCGAATCCGTGCGGTCCGTCGACGACGTCGGCGAGATGTCCATGATCCGGCATCCAGAACTTCTCGAAGCTCGTCAGAACCCGGTCGGCATCGGCGGCTGCGTTGTGGTCGTCCAGATCGAGATGTGCACCGAACCGAACTCGCCAGCGGAGCACCGAATGCAGCAGTCCGTTGAGTTCGACGGCCTTTCCTCGTCGAGGCGTCACCACCTCGTCACCGATCCTCGCGTCCATCCAGGTGAGTTGCAGGCCGGCCTCGCCCTGGTCGAGCAGACCATCCTCAGGATCGATGTGGATGCCATGCCGCGTTCCCGTCCGGTGGGCATCGAGCATGCGATCGATCACGGGAATCAGCGTGCGAAGGAATTCGTCGGCGGCGGAAGGATCCTCTCGGCGCGAGGCCACCCACGTCCGGCCGATGGCCTCGATGAAGAGCAGGGCGGCGTCCGCGGTGTTGTATTCGGGTTCCCGCCCCTCGCCGGGAAAGCGATTGGGGAGCATCCCTTCGCTCTCGAAGGTGGCGAACGTCTCGAGGATCTCTCGCGCGATGTCCGATCGGCCGGTCGCGAGACAGAGTCCGGGGATCGAGATCATGGTGTCGCGTCCCCAGTCGGCGAACCACGGATACCCCGCGATGATCGATGCTCCGTCGCCTCGAGGCAGCGGACGTTCGACCACGAACCGATCGGCATGGGCGATCAGGATTCGCTCGATGGGAGGGCGATCGGACGGCGGGTCGGCTCGCGCGACGAGGTCTGCGAGTCGATCGCGTTCGTCCGCGAAGGGGTCGCGATCCCGCAGATCCAGGGTCGAACTCGAGCCGGCCGCGAGCTCGATGCGGAGTGGTGTGTCCGGATCGAGCGTGGCTCGGATCTCCGCGAGGCGGAGAAGGTCGTCGACGTCGTCGTATCCACGCACCGCTTCTCGGGAGAGTTCGTAGCCGCGATACCACTCGGGTTCGGCGTCGGGAACGAGGTGGCCTCCGCGGCAGCGAATCGTCAGTTCCATCGCGTCGCGAGTGGCGTCGTGCTCCGGGAGATGCAAGGACAGCTGATCGTCTCCACGTTCGATCGTCGTCGGCGTCCAAGTCGCGCCGGGATCGAGGTAGTCGGCGAGACGGTTGGTGCCGATGATCTTCGTCGCGAAGTCGACGGGCCCGTCCCCGCGCTCCATCCGGTACTCGATCACCGTCGCCTCGTGTCCATGGGGCATGACCATTCGTCGCCGAATCCGCACGTCGCCCAGCTGCCACAGATGTTCGATCGCACCGTCGTGAAGTCGGCACTGGATCAGGTGTCGGTGGCCGAACCCGGAGAGTCCGCCCTCCTTCCAGACGTCGCTGGTGAGCGTCAGATCCCGGTCGCCGCTTGCGGTCGTCCGCACGCGTTCATCGAGCTTCGCCACCACGACGGCGCGGGTGTCCGGCGGACGCACCGCCGTGCAGAGGATCGCGTGGTATCGACGTTCGAGCGAGTTGGCGATCGAGCCGCACGCGTAGCCACCGCGTCCATTGGTCAGCAGCCACTCGTGCCGCCGGCCCGCCTCGTCGTCGGCGCAGACGGCGGGACCGAGGTCCAGGGCCGGCATCGAATCGATCGTGACGTCGGCCAGATGAGGAGGGAGCATCTGATCGGGGCCGGGCATGTGGTCCTCTCATTCGGTGGGGGCGTCGGTGCGTCCATGGTCGTCGAATCGGACGATCCAGTCCACCATGGACAGGTCGTCGCGATCGTGGGTCACGAGGATCACCGCCGTGCCGTGGCTTCGGAGCTCCTCGAGCGCACGCGATCGAACGGTTTCGCGGGCGGCTTCGTCGAGTCCCGCGAACGGCTCGTCGAGCAGGGTGACGCGAGCGCGTCGGGCAAGGACGCGTGCGAGGCACACTCGTGCCCGTTCACCTCCGGATAGGGCGGCGGCTCGACGAGTCGCGAAGGCCTCGACCCCGAGTCGCTCGATCGCCACCGTGACGCGGTGTTCCCGCTCCGCACGCTCGATGCGAAGGCCGGAGACCGACATCTCGACGTTCTCGCGGGCCGAGAGATGGTCGTACAGCGGGAGATGCTGTTCGACCAGTGTGATGTCGCGTCGACCGGCGGCGCGGCGGGCGACCGCGACGCCGTCCACCTCGATTCGACCCCGAAGAGCGCCTTCGAGTCCCGCCAGGCTTCGAAGAAGCGTCGACTTCCCGCAGCCCGAGGGGCCGGAGAAGCCCACGATGTCGCCGGGGGCGAGTTCGAGATCGATGGGACCGACGGTGCGTCCGCCGGGGAGCGACCTGGTCACCCGCTCGAGGCGGAGTGCGGATCGCTCGCCGTCAACCGTCCGACTTCTCACGTTCCGCCCGTCTTCGCTTGAGCTCGGAGTCGATGAACGGCTGCAGGTCCCCGTCGAGCACCGTCTGAGGATTGCCGGCCTCGTGTCCGGTTCGATGGTCCTTGACACGATTGTCGTAGAGGACGTAGGACCGGATCTGGGTACCCCAGCCCCGATCGACCTTGCCGCCGGTCGCGGCGTCGAGTTCGGCCTGTCGCTTCTCCTCCTCGAGCTGCTCGAGTTTCGCGGTCAGGACCTGCATCGCCTGCCGCTTGTTCTGCGGCTGGTCCCGATAGGTGGAGGCGACCACCATGATGCCCGTCGGCTTGTGGACGATCCGAACCGCGGAGGCCACCTTGTTCACGTTCTGACCTCCCGGACCGCTGGACCGGGCGAAGGGCGTGATCTCGAGATCGTTCTCGGGGATCTCCAGGTCCGTCTCGTCGAACTCCGGCGTCACGTCCACGGTCACGAAGCTCGTCTGCCGCTTGCCTTGGGCGTTGAAGGGGCTGACCCGGGCGAGGCGGTGGGTGCCACGTTCGCAGTTCATGTAGCCGAACGCGTACGGCCCCTTCACGTGGTACGAGACCTCGCTGATCCCGACCTCCGTGCCATGGGTCCGGCTGAGTTCCTCGACCTTGAAGCCCTGGTTCTCCCAGTAGTAGAGGAACATCCGGTCCACCATCTCGCCGAAGTCGTCCGCATCGTTCCCCCCGTCTCCGGCCTGGATCGCGACGAAGCAGTTGCGATGGTCGTGGGGGCCGGAGAGCAGCGACTGCAACTCGACCTTCTCCATCCGCTGGACGACCTGGAAGAGTTGTTCGTCCGCCTCCTCGAGGAGTTCGCGGTCGTTGGCCTCCTTGGCGAGTTCGAGGCCGACCTTCGCCTCCTCGAAGACCTCGATCGTCTCCTCGAGAGGATCGATCTGGGCCTTGATCAGCTTGAACGCCGCGATGACCTTCTGGGCCGCATCCGCGTTGTCCCAGAAGCCGTCGGCGTTCATGTCCGTCTGGAGCTGCTCTCTCTTGGACACCTTGGTGTCGTAGTCAAAGGGAGTCACGGATTGTCAAGATCCGCGCCTCGAGCTCCTCGACCAGCGAGGCATGGGTTTCGTAATGCATGTCCGAATCCTATCAGGGGGCGACGGCCGTCGCCGGCGTCGCGGTCGCTCAGCCGAGGCGATCCGCGGCGTGCACGAGGGCCTTGGCGACACCGATGGCGCGTTCCTGGAGTCCGGGATCCACGAAGGTGCCGTCCTCGCCGATCGCGGCGTGCGCCTCCGGTACGCCGAGCTGCTCGGGGATCACGTGGGAGCCCATGTGCGCGAGGGTAGTTCGGAGAAGGATGAGGCCCCGCAGTCCGCCGATCGACCCCGGGCTGGCGGAGAGGAGTCCGGTGACCTTACCGCTCCACGGCGAGGTGGTCCGGGTTCCGTCTTCGCGGGTGTCCGGTCTCGACGTCCAGTCGATTGCGTTCTTCAGCACGGCGGAGTAGCCGCCGTTGTATTCCGGGCTCGCGATCACGACCGCGTTCGCCTCTCGGATCCGATCCGCGAGGTGTCGGGCCATCTCCGGAACGCCATGCTCGGCTTCCAGATCGCCATCGTAGAGAGGAAGGTCCATGGTCCGGAGATCCATGGTGTGGGCCTCGGCGCCGAAGGAGCGGACGCCCTCAAGGACGACCTCGAGGACCTTGCGATTGAGGCTCGCGGTGCGCGTGCTGCCGGAGATCCCAAGAATTGTTACGGACATCTTGTCGTTCCCGTGTAGGTGTTGAGGAGATGGGTAGTCTACGTTGCGATGAAGATCTCCAACAGAGTCCAATCGCTCCGCGGGTCGGCGACGCTGGCGGTGACCGCACGGGCGAAGGCCCTTCGTGCGGCGGGGCGGGACGTGATCGGCTTTGGTGCCGGAGAGCCCGACTTCGACACCCCGGAGCCGGTGAAGCAGGCGGTCGCCGACGCCCTTCGCGATGGCGCCACCAAGTACGCCCCGACCCCGGGATCCCCCGAACTCCGGGAGGCGGTCGCGGCCCGTATGCGGGAACACAACGGCATCCACTGCGAGGCGTCGGACGTCGTGGTGAGCGTGGGCGCGAAGCACGCGGCCTTCGAGGTGGTGCAGTGTCTGGTCGATCCGGGCGACGAGGTCGTCGTGATCACCCCGGCGTGGCTGAGCTACCGACCGATGATCGAGCTCGCGGGCGGCACGGTGGTCGAGTGCGGGACGTCGATCGCCGACTGTTTCAAGACGACGCCCGAGCGACTCGCGGCGTGCATGACGCCCCGGACCGCCGCGGTGATCGTCAATAGTCCCGGCAATCCGACCGGTGCGACCTACGGCCGGGACGAGCTCGAGGCGCTGGCGATGGTGGTGGCCGCGCACCCGACCGCGGTCCTGGTCTCCGACGAGATCTACGAGGAACTCGTGTACCCCGAGATCGACCCCACGGCGTCGGCGTTCAGTCCCGGCTCGCTGCCTGCGCTGGCTGATCGAACCGTCACTTTGAACGGACTCAGCAAGTCGATGGCGATGACCGGTTGGCGGATCGGCTGGTCCGTCGCACCCGATGGAGAGGGCGTCGTCGCGAAGGCGATGACCCGGCTGCAAAGCCAGATGACCAGCGGCATCCCGACCTTCCTCATGCCGGCCGCGATCGAGGCCCTGCGACTGCAGCCGGTGGAGAGCCCGCGGATGCGCGAGGTGTTCCTCGGACGAGCCCGTCTGGTCACCGAGCTTCTCTCCGGGATCCCGCGTCTGGAGCTTGCACGACCCACCGGCGCCTTCTATGCGTTCCCCGACATTTCAGCGTGCCTGGGTCTGCGGAGCCCCGGTGGTCGCTCGATCGACTCCCCCGCGGGATTCGCGGAGGCGCTGCTCGAGGAGGCGGACGTCGCCGTCGTACCCGGCGAGGACTTCGGCGAGGCCGCCCGGACGAACATCCGGATCAGCTTCGCCTGCGGCGACGAGCAGATCCGTACCGGGATCGCCCGCATCGCGACCTGGGTCGATTCACTCTCCTAGCCGGCCGGCTTGGCCTGCTTGATCGCCTTCAACGCGATTCTCGCGATGATGATCGACACGAGCAGGCTCACCACCAACCCGCCGTAGATCGTGATCTCGTGGACGATGGAATCGCCGGGAGCCAGGCCCTGGTGTCCCTTGACGCGGGTGGCGAGGTTCGCGGTGTGTCGAGCGGCGTAGCCCACGTATACGGTCGCGAGGTTCCCGGGGAACATGCCTGCGCAGCTGATCAGGAACGTCTTGAACCTCACCCGGCTGACTCCCAGGAGCCAGTTGAGGACCGTGTAGTTGATCGGCGCGAGGCGGAGCAGGAACACCAGCTCGAGTCCCTTCTCCGAAGCGGCGTCGTCGATCGCGCGGATCTTGGGATGCTTCGCGAGTCGACGCTCGACCGGACCACGCAACATGGTGTGGCCGAGCCAGAACATCCCGACCGCGGTCACCGTTCCCGCGACCGCGACCCAGAGGAGTCCCCACCAGATGCCGAAGATCGCGCCGGCCGCGATCGCCAGGACCGATTCGGGAAAGAACCACGGCGTGGTCAGGATGAAGAACCCGATGAAGATGATCGGCGCCCAGACCCCGAGCGTGGCGAGGACCTTCTCCATGCGAGCTTCGTACGGTTCGATCCCCCAGTACCAGATCGCCATGAGAATCGCCCCGATCGCGATCGCACCGACGACCTTCACGATCACCCCCCACCACTTGTGGTGAATCGGACGCATGCGATCAACGTCGATCTCGAGATTCAGGTTGTTCGTCGGGGCGTCCACCCACGGAGGCTAACCCAAACCCGCGGAGGTCGGTGTCGACGTTCGAAGACCTGCGATTCGGGTCTCATAGGGCCCCAGGCGCCTGCGGGTGGCCTCGACGTCGATGCCGAAATCCTCGGGGCGATAGCGATGTCGGCCGAAATGGTGGCGGGGGCGGGCGTCCAGGTGCCGTGCGATGCGGTCGGCGTGCGCGTCGAGGAGGGACAGGCCGGCGAACCGCTGGATTCGGTCGACGACCGCGATTGGATCGGCCAGGAGATCGTCATAGTGGATCTCCAGGACGGCCTCGGGGTGCGCCGTCGTTCCCTCGTCGCCTCGGCGCTGCCACTCCTCGAAGATCTCGATCAGCTCCTCGCTCCGATCGGCGCCGACGCGGCCACCGACGATCGTCGACGAGTGCCGGACGAGACTCGCGGTCGAGGTCATTGTCGCGATCGGATCGCGATGCATGCGCACGATCCTCGCGTTCGGAAAGACCGCCAGGACGTCCTCGATCTGGAGAAGGTGTTGCGGCGCCTTGAGCACCCAGCGACCGGTTCGTTCGGTCTCGGGCCGATCCGCGAGGATCGCCTCCAGGCATTGCGCCTGCCAGTGGTACCGCGCGCGTCGTCGTTCCGGCGTCCGATCGTCGAGCCACGATCGATAGTGCGCACACGGTCCCGCGAGCGCGAACGATTCGCTGTCGAAGGCGGCTTCATGCAGATGCGTGCACTCC
The DNA here is from genome assembly GCA_002862325.1 of Phycisphaerae bacterium. Taxonomy (GTDB): domain Bacteria; phylum Planctomycetota; class Phycisphaerae; order Phycisphaerales; family SM1A02. The sequence continues at coordinate 4,750 of PKCT01000309.1, read as the reverse complement.
TCCGGTCCGTCGACCAGGATCTCGTGGACCCGACGAAGGTTCGGCGACAGCAGGTCGATCCCGCGGAGGGTGCGTCGCCATCGCTCGATTCGTTCCCGTCGCGCCGCATCCACGGGGCGTGCGGGGTCGAGACTGGGCTCCATGACCTCGAACCACCGTGGCGAGATCGCGTCCGGCGCGGTCGCGAGCAGACGATGCATGAGCGTGGTGCCGGTCCGTGGGAATCCGGTCACGACCAGCATCGGTGATGCGGCCGGACCGGTCGTCGATGCGTCGATCGTTTCTCGTCGGGAACGCATGAATCGCCGGGTGCGCAGCAGTCCAACGAAGCGGTGCCCCAGCAGGACCCGGCCGCGGGCCCCGAGCCCGAGCTCACCGTGCGCGGATTCGATCATCGCCTGGAGCGGTTCGACGACCATGGGGTCGTCCGTGGGGTCCACGTCGGCCGCCTCGAACAGCGCATCGGGTCGGAATGCCGGGACCCATGGCGTCCGCTCGGCCACGGCCGCGGCGAGCGAGGTGCACGTTCGCGCAAGTGGACCTGAGATCGGTTGGGGGACCCGCATGGTGCGGAGGGGGGTCAGCTGACGCCGATGGAGACGTCGACCGGCTGAGGCGCGGGCTGGAAGTTCGGCTGGACCGCCAGCTGGAGCGGAAGCCGCTTGCCGTCGGGGTCCCGCGGAAGGTTTTCGTTGTCGATGATCTTCTGGATCGCCATGATGCCTTCGATCAGCATCTCCGGCCGAGGGGGGCAGCCGGGCACGTAGACGTCGACCGGGATGAACTGATCAACGCCCTGCACCACCGCGTAGGTGTCGAAGACGCCACCAGTGGAGGCGCAGGCGCCCATCGAGATCACCCACTTGGGCTCCGCCATCTGCATGTAGATCCGCTGGAGGACGGGCAGCATCTTCACCGACACTCGTCCGGCCACGATCATGAGATCGCTCTGCCGAGGGCTGAACCGCATCACCTCGGCGCCGAAGCGGGCGAGGTCGAATCGGCTGCAGGCCGTCGCCATGAGCTCGATGCCGCAGCACGCCGTGGCGAACGGCATCGGCCAGACGCTCGATCTGCGGGCCCAGTTGGCCACACGGTGGAACTGGGTCGTGAGAAGGCTGTCGGTCGGCAGTGCGGCTTCAATGCCCATGGTCGTCCTTCCTGATCATCGAGAATCGGTCCTCGAAGGATTCGTTCGCTCTCCGCACGGGATGCGGGTCGATCGCTCTAGAAGTCTATCCGATGCGTCCGCCGGATCCCTGGAGGATCTCCTCAGGTTCTCCGGAAACCGTGTCCCGGGATCGCCTCATCGGCGGATCGGGAATTCCGTCATTTCGCCGATTCGGGCCCGGTGATCCGGTCTCGAGGCGGGGGCCGGTCCGGGTCGGTTCAGTCCAGGTAGTGGGGCTGCTTCGGCGTCACTGTCTTCGTGCTGAAGAGGTCTTCGTTGCCTTCGCTGACGTTCGCTTCATAGACCGGGCCGTGGTATCCGGGCGCGTTCTTGACGCCCACGACCCGTCGGTAGCAACCGAGTTGGGTGGCCAACAGGCCCCCGAGAAGGAGGACGCCAAGGGGCCTGAGCACGGAGCTGATCTGGGATCGACGCATCGGGATTCGCCGGGAGAGGGGCCCTGCGACGGCGGACCGGCCGTCAGCGAAGGAGACCCTCGAGGTGCTTCTTCGAACGGACCATCGTATACCGCCCGTCGAGTTGAAGCATCCGCAGAATCTCCAGGAGCCCTGAATTGGCCTGGAGAACCGGTTCCACCGCATGTTCGCTGGCGATTCTGGCGAGTTCCAGAAGCAGCCCGACGCAGATGCTCGAAGGATTCTCGATTCGCGAGAGATCGACGAGAAGCCGCTTCACCGATCCCCGGCGGTCGGTCAGGGCCTCGCCCACAGCGCCGGCGATGTTCGAGGCCGTGCTCGCGTCGATCGCCGGGCCGACCGGTCGCACCAGCACGGCACGCGGACCGAACTCCAGCGCGGGCAGGCCGTCGAACGGATCGTCGACCCAGTCCGAGCGGAGCGGGCGAACTCGATGGGCTAGAGTCAGACCTAGGGTTGCGTAGCTCATGCCCCAGAGGTCGCATCCAGTTTCTCGTCACGCGACCCGTTTCGAACGGGTGTGACACCAACCGGTGATCCACGCCGTCGCCTCGTGCGCTTTGTCGGAGTCATTCGGTCTTCGGGTCAGTTTTCGGACGGTCAATCCACGATCGCGAACACCGGAAGCGAAAGCTCGCAGATCGCTCGATGGACCTGGACGCGCGAGGTGTGCGCGACGCTCGTGTCGAAGCGGTAGCCGCCGATCACCAGGGCTCCGCGGGATCGCGACACCACCATCGTCCGAACCGCCGGAACCGGCGACGCCGCCAACCTGAGCGGTCGATTCCACGGAGGGCGAAGGACCGCACCATGCGACGCGGGCGACGGGAATCTTCGGTCGACCGTCTCTCCTCCGACCAGCAGAACCCGGTCGTCGATGTGCACGAGCGTTCCTCGGGAGAGACCGCCGACGATCGGGAGCGGCGAGACGGCTCGGACCTTCCGGTCGACGACGTCGATCAACCAGGTCTCCACCACCGAGCGTCCCGCGATCTCGCCGCCCGCGACGAGGACCTCGCGTTGGTTGAGACGGAGCGACGCCGGGTGCTGGAGGCGAGGATCGATCGGTGACTCCCACGACTTTCGTTCCACGCCGCCAGCCGGATCGATCCGGATCGATTCGACGGCCGGTGCGTCCTCGTCGCCGCCGCCGATGATGAGGGCCGAGCCGTCGGGGAGCGCAATCGCGGCGGCGAATCGCCGGACGTGGCCACCGCGGCTGCGGAGAGACCAGGTGAGGCTCGTTGGATCGAAGATCGCGAGATCGCGATCGTGGATCAGGAGGATTCGTCCATCCGCCAGGGTGCACATCGTCGCACCTTCGAGACCTGGCGTGCTTCGATCGGGAAACGGCGCTGGCAGGGCGCGTCGCTGTTCCGGTCGACGAGGGTCGCAGAGTTCGGCGTCCGAGAGGTGGACCACGTCGTGGGGCAGGGTCCCGGTCCATCCCCCGACCACGAGGAGTCCATTCTCCGGAAGTCGTGCGACCAGCGGCGCCGACCTCGGGGTCAGGAGCGACGTGCCGATCGGTTCCCAACCGGCCTTCGGATCCCTCCGTTGAACCGCCGCGGTCGCCTGGAGCAGATCGGTGAAGCCACCGATCAGGGCGAGGCCGCCGTCATCGAGTTCGATCGCCGTCGCATCCGCCACGCCGACTCTCGGGGAATCGACGGTCCGCCACTGGGCGGGGTGATCGACCGGCGGCGTGGCCCACGCGGTGGACGAGGCGACCGTCGATCCGAGGGCGAGGATGATGGCGGTGAGAACGCAATGCATCGTTGTTGTGGGTATCGGACCGCTGGTCCGCGCACTTGAACCAGTCCGCCCCGATCGATGCGAGTTCCAGGAAGTCGCTCTGAATCGGGGCTTCGGCCGGGCCGACCCCACCAGTATGCGGATTCCCCTGTTGATCCTCATCCTCTTCGCAGGCACGGTCAAGTCGGTCCAGCATCCGGTGTCTCGGAGCCTGGCGGGGCCGCCCATCGAGATTCGACTGATCGGGGCGAGCACGCCTGCGATGGAGTCGCGGATCGCGGAGATCCAGGATCGCTTCCCCCAACTTCAGCGTCGACGAGCCTCGCACTTCGAGATGCTGACGGATCTCGATCCGACCGAGGCGGGACGACATACGGAGCTGCTCGAGCGGACGTCCCTGGCGGTCGACAGGTTCTGCGATCTGATCGGGGTCGCCCACGGCCATGGAGGCGATGGACGTCATCTGGTGCTCGGTTTCGCCGATCGCATGGACTTCCTGCAGTTCGCGGCCTGGAGCGACGACGTCCACGCACGCTGGCTGGCCGGGTACTTCGCTCCGGCAGCGGGCCATCTGGCCTACCACCACCAGTCGGACAGTCCCTACGTCCGTTCGCAACGTCGTTGGATCGATCACACCCGCGATCGCGGGAACGCCGTCGAGGACGCCGATCTCGAACGCCTCGTCGACGACGACCGGCGACGTCGGCTGAACACCTTCGTCGCCCAAGAGACCTCGTCCATCGTGGTCCACGAGGCGGTGCACATGCTGCTGCACAATCGAGGAATCGTGCCGGCGACGACGTCGACCCCGATCTGGTTCCTCGAAGGACTCGCGGGCAGCTTCGAACCGGCGTCGGCATACGGACCGTTCGGCCCCGATCACGGCGTCAACGGCCGCACCGACGAGTTTCGACGCCATCTCTCGGGGAATCGTCAGTTCGGGATCGAGGAGATGGTGACCCTGGACGCGGTGCCCAAGCGATCGGATCAACGCAATTCGTTCTACGCGACCTCCGCCCAGTTCTGCGGCTGGCTCGTTCGTCATCGCCCGGACGACGTTCGTCGATTCATCGACGTGGTCAAGCACGGGTCGGGCGAGGATCGACTGGCGAACTTCGAGGCCGTCTTCGGCCCCTGCGCCGGGATCGAGAGGATCTGGCTGACCGACGAACGGGCTCGGGCCTCCCACGACACCGATCGCTAAACGCGTCTAGACGGGTTCGCTCGTCGAATCCTTGCCGGAGAGCGGCGTCGACGCCGACTCGGGTGTGGCGGTCAGATCCAGCTCGAGGGGATGGTCCACGGTGAGTCCGGTGGAGGGCGGCGGGGGGGACGGATCCGACGCCATTCTCGAAGGCGATGATCGAAGCGTCGCCGCGGCGTCGCC
>PKCT01000151.1 GCA_002862325.1 Phycisphaerae bacterium | reverse complement strand
ATCTCCGGCACCGCCGGGGCGACGGTCCTCCTCGTGGCGATCCTCGCGCACAAGGGGGCTGCCGGATTCGCGCTTGGATCCACGTTTCGAGATGCGGCCATCCCGCTGCGCACCCGATTTCCGGCCCTGCTCGTCTTCGTGTGCAGCACGCCCCTGGGGGTCCTCCTCGGAGGGGCCGCGACCAAGATCGTGGGCGTCGACTCCACCGCCGAAGCGTGGTTCAAGGCGATCGCGGCGGGGACGTTCCTCTACATCGCGACCCTCGACATCGTGCGCGAGGAGTTCTTTCCCGGCGGTACGAATCGCGCCCAGCGACTCTTCGCCGCCTTCGTCGGCGCCGGAATCATGGCGCTGGTGGCGATCTGGATGTGAGTACACCGCACCATGACGACAAGTCCCACCCATCATCGACACCTCCAACTGCTCGAAGACACCGAAGCGGCGGCGATCGCCGACTGGATCCGGTCACGCCGCGAGCAGTGGACGCCACTGCATCCACTCGCACCGGCCTTCATCCTCGGGACCGCTGCGTACATCGAGGACAAGGGCCAGGCCTCCGACTGGAACCGCTACGCGGAGAAGGTGGCGACCACCAACCCGATGCTCGAGGAAGGATTTGGGGATGCGACGCGTCGCATTCTCGATGCGATGGGTGACGCGTACAACGCCACGTTCTTCACCGACCCCGGATTCGGACTGCCCGGCGCACACATCTTCGAACCCAGTCCGCACTTCCTCAATCGCTTCGCGTCGACGCACTTCGACCGGCAATGGGAACTTCTCGACCTGACCGGCTACGACGGCGTCGATTCGAGCCGGATCCTCAGCTTCACCCTTCCGCTGGAGCTTCCGACCGGTGGCGGCGGCCTTCTCCTCTGGCCCAAGGTCGCGGATCCCACCCACGAAGCGGGGCGAGGCAAGACGCCACCACGCCCGGAGGACATGGATCGCGTCGAGGTCGAGTACACGGTGGGCGAACTGGTCGTGCACGACGGGTGGCACCTCCACGAGATGGCGCCCTTCCGCAGTGCCGACGGGGATCGCGCCCGCATCACGCTGCAGGGCCATGCGATCTCATGCGACCGAGGGTGGCTGGTCCACTGGTGACCTGCCGGCGGCGAGGGCCGACTTCGAGCAGGCCCCCGTCTCGAGCAGGCCCCGACGTGATGACGGCTTGACGATGCGGGCCAGGTCGGCGCCCGGGCGAGCCGCAAGGGAAAACGTCCATGGGAGGACTCGAACCTCCAACCCCTGCCTTCGGAGGGCAGTGCTCTATCCAATTGAGCTACATGGACCAGATACGGGACGGAAAGTCTAGTCTCTGGTCGCAACAGCGTCGAGCTCGACCGAACGAGCGGCGAGGGCACGTCGAAGATGGGTCACCTGGTCGCGCAGGGTCTCGATCACCTGATCCTGGTCGGCGACGAACGCATCGAGCTCCGCCAGGCGGTCGTAGGCCACCAGATGCCGGCGTCGCTCGAGGGCGAACTCGGCGGCCGGTACGACGTCGACCTCCGCGGCGATCTGCCAGTCCTGGAGTCGACGTTCGAGCCTGGCGTGCCGCTGCTGGAGCGTGACGAACGCGGACTCGGTGACCGCACCGGGCAGGGGAGATGCGGGGCGTGCGAGGACGAGCGGGGGTTCCGCGACGCCATCGGAGAAGGACGAGGAGACAGGCCCGAAGGCGGACCAGGCGATCCACGTCATGCCGAGTGCGGCGGCGACCCCCCAACCGGCGAGCCCACCCCAGCCTCCGCGCTTCGTACGAGCATGTGATCGCCGCTCTTCGAGCTTGCGGTGCAGCGGGGACGACACCACCGAGGCGGGCAAGGGTTCCGCCGAGACGGCCGGCGCCATCGAGAAGGGCGACCCCTTGGAGACCGCGGCGGAAGCGGACGCGGTCGACGAGGGAGAAGCAGAAGACGATCTGGAAGCGGTCGAGTCCCGTCCGGCGTGGAAGGATCCCTGATCGGAATCCGCCAACCTGAGGGCGGGAGACGTTCGTGGTTCACCCCCCTGCAGAGGGAACGAAACGCCGATCAACGCCGACTCGAGGGTCTCTGGTGAGAGCGCGTCCTGCGAAGAGGCCTCTCGATCCGGCGACTCGGACGAGGGAGACGACGCCTCATTCGGAACCGTGTCGGATGTCGCAGCCGGGGGGGCGCTCGCCGGATGATGGGCCGAGACCTCGTCGGTCTTCTTGGGGGGCTTCCACCCCATGCTCCACCCCCTCTTCCGCGCGGCAGCTTCCTTCTTCTTCGCCACGGCCTTGGCTCCAACCGCGGTCACCAGCGATTCCAGCGATGTCGGCCCGGTCGTGACCGAGCCCGATGGCTTGGCGAGCTCCTCGGGCGAGCCCACTTCACCGTTCGCCGCGAGCTGGGCGGCGTTGAGCGGATGAACGGGGGGAGCCGGGTGACGATCGCCGTTTTTCGAAGCGTGGGGCTTGATCATATGAGACTATGTCGGCCAGGGCGGGCCAACCTCGCCAACCAGATTTCAACTTCCTTCGTCCGCCCGGGAGCCCCCGATGCGCATCGCCGAATTCCAACGCCATATCCGCGATCGATACCACGCCACAGATGCCGCCAGAGGGGTCCCGGGGACCTACCTCTGGTTCAGTGAGGAGGTCGGGGAGCTTGCCGAAGCCCTAGGTCACCGGGAACGCGGCGATGGCGACGACACCCACCTCGCGGAGGAATTCGCCGACGTCCTGGCCTGGCTGACCACGCTTGCGAACATCTGCGACATTGACCTCGAAGACGCGATCCACCGAAAGTACTTCGAGAACGGTGGACCAGCCGGTACCAAGTGATCCGTCGCAGGCATCCCAGGAATCTCCATCATGTGCGGTCTCATCGGCATCCTTCGAAGCGGCGGCCACCGACTCGACATCGCCCACCACGATCTGACCGACTGCCGCGACCGGATGTACCACCGAGGACCGGACGATGCGGGGGCCTGGTTCGACTCGACGTCGTGGCTGGGGCATCGGCGACTGGCGATCATGGATCCGACGCATGGCCACGCTCCGTTCGTCGTCGATCGGCCGTCGGGCGGAACCCGCGTCGTCGCCTTCAACGGGGAGCTCCTGAACCATCTCGAGATTCGCGCGTCGCTCGCCGCGGACGGGGCCACCTTCCGGACATCCTGCGACGGCGAGACCGCGGCGGTGGCGATCGCCCATTGGGGCGAGGCTGCGCTCCACCGCTTTCGCGGCATGTTCGCCGTGGCCTGGTACCAGCCCGACACCCGGGTCCTGAAACTGGCCCGAGATCCCTTCGGCGTCGTCCCACTGTACTACCGGGTCGACCAGACGAGCGCAGCCTTCGCGAGCGAACTCCGAATCCTCGCGGCCCTGGGTGACGTACCGATGCGTCCGGACCCCATGGTCGTGTCAGCCTACCTCTCGACCATTCGCATCACCCTCGGCGAACGCACGCTCATCGAGGGGCTTCGTACCGTGCTGCCGGGTCAGCTGGTCTCGATCGAGCTCGCCGACGACGCACCACGCACCATTCCCCATCGCTGGTGGACTCCGCCGGAGTCGAGTGGAGAACTCTCGGGATCCGCCGCGGACGAGTTGATCCTCGAGGCGATCACCCATTCGCTTGAAGCGCATCTCCAAAGCGACGTCGAGGTCTGCACGCTGCTCTCCGGCGGCGTCGACAGTGCGATCCTCACCTCGATCGCCGCCGACCGCGTTCCACGACTGCGGACGTTCACCGCGATCGGCGGAGACGGACGGGCGGATCCCGACCGCGACGCCGCATCGCTCATGGCCAGGCACCTCGGTCTCGAGCAGACCGAAGTGGACGTCGACCGGACCGACGAGCCGCCCCTGCAGCGATGGCGACGCATGGTCGCCACGCTCGGCGTCCCCCTCGGCACCCCGAACGAGATCGCGATCAACGCGCTCGCCGAGGGCGTCGCGAAGGCCGGTGTGAAGGTGGCCATTGGGGGGGAGGGGGCGGACGAGCTCTTCGGTGGATACGAGCCCGTGCTGCGGATCGTGTCGAGCGTCGCCCAGACGGTCGAGAGTCCGATGCAAGCCGCGGTCACCCTGCTGAACGCCGTGTCCTGGCTCGCACCGGTACAGAAGGCCGCGGCGTTGCGACCACGTTGGCTCGAATCCATCGAGCACGATCGACTCCTCGTGGAGGAGACGGCCCGAGCGATCGATTCCGGCGGACCGGCCGCAGATCCCCGGAGCTACCTCCGCTGGCTCCAGGAGATCAACCTGACCGGCCTTCTGGGCCGACTCAATCACGCGACCATGCTCGCATCCGTCGAGGCGAGACCACCGTTCGCGGACCGCCACGTCGCCGATGCGATCGCCCGTGTGGCGACCCAGGATCTCTTTCGCGTCCCCTCCGATCCGGCGGCGACGGCCGAGACCAAGACCACTCTTCGCAGAGCCTTCAGGCACCGCCTCCCGACCGAGATCGCCGAACGCCCGAAGGCGAGCTTTCCCACGCCGTTCCGCGACTGGGCCCACCGAATGCTCAGCACGGGCGACGTCGCCGACGCGCTCGAACCGCTCGTTCTGGAAGGAACCCTGGACGCCGTCCTCGCCCCGGACAGTCCGCACGCGCTGCTGGCCTGGCCACTCGCGAATCTCGGTGTCTGGTGTCGGGAAACGGGAGCCTCGCTCGACCTCTGACGCCGGAGACGGGTAGTCTTCGCGTGTGAGCACGTCCCTTCGAGTCCGACTTCGAAACGCCGGCACCGCCGACCTCGACGAACAGAATCTCGAGATCGACGAGCCCATGGTTTTGGGGAGAAGCCGGGATGCGGACATCCTGCTCGCCCATCCGGGCGTCTCCCGACGCCACGCCTCCCTCCGGCCTCACGGGGAGGAATGGTGGGTCGAGGACCTCCACTCCACCCGAGGAACCTTCGTCAACGGGCGTCGCCTCGACCCGGGCGAAGCGGCCCGGGTGGTCGTGGGCGATCTCATCGAGATCAACCCCTGGAGCATGCTGATCCTCGGAAACCACGAGACCACCGGCGTCCTGCTCGACGACTCGATGGTCGGAGGCACCATCGTCGAGGCGGTCGCCAACCCGATGCTCCAGCAGCGCTTCGACGGCCTGCTCGAAGCGGTCCAGCGGACGGCGGGACGTGCCGGTGACGAAGAGGTCTTCGCGGCCATGCTCGAGTCGCTTCTGGCGGGGAGCGACCTCGACCGGGCGATGATCCTTCGAGTCGAACCGGAGGAGGCCCGCGCGATCTCGATTCGAGCCCGCGACCGATCCGAAGAGGAGCAGCCGAGAGCCTTCTCGCGCACCCTCGTGACCGCGGCCCTGGAACGGGACGCGACGATACGCATGGAGGAGCAACCGGATGTGACCGGCACCGACAGCCTCGCCATCGCGGGCGTGCGGGAGGCGATGTGCCGGCGGTTCGCGGAGGACGGGAATGCGACGCTCACGCTCTACGGCGACCGCGTCGAGACGGCGGGGGAGGACCAGGAACTCGTCGCGTGGTTCGATGCGATCGCCGATCTGTGCCGGGTCGCCCTGCGAATGCAGCGAGGTCGCCGCGCGGAGAACGAACGCGCCCGACTCGCGGCCGAGATGAACGCCGCCCGCGCGGTCCAGGAGATGCTGCTCCCGGAGGCGAACGGAGTACTGGGCGAGCTCTCCTGGAGTTCGCTCTCGATCCCCGGACTGGAGGTCGCAGGCGACCTGGTGGACGTCCGCCCCCGGGAGGACAGTTTGTACGTCATGTTCGGAGACGTCAGCGGCAAGGGCGCCCGAGCCGGACTCATCATGGCCGGCGCGCAGGCCTGCGCCGAAGCCCTCTTCGAGGAGGGGATGTCGCCGCTGGAGGTCGTGCGCAGACTCGACACCTGGGCGATCCGGAACACGCCGGACGGATGCTTCATCACCCTCTGGTGCGGCCGCATCGATCCGGACGGGACCGTCACCTATGTCGACGCCGGACACGGCCTCCTGTTGATCCGACGTGCGGACGGTTCGATCGAATGGACCAGCGAGGGACGAAGACCTCCGATCGGAATCGAGGATCTCCCCACGCAGGAACGTCGGATCCAACTCTCCGCCGGCGACGAGATCATCGTGTTCAGCGACGGTCTGCTCGAGGAACCCGCCCGCGACTCCGACGATCGGTACGGACTCGAGCGGGTCGAGGCGTCCATCGTGAAGCATGGCGGAAAACCGGTCCTGATACACGCCGATCTCGTCGACTGGTGCGGCCGCGAGCAGTTCGACGACGACCTCACGGTGCTCGTCGTGCGTCGCAACGGGTGATCGGACGGCGTGGGGGACGCCGCGCGATCGACGCTCGGCGGACGATTGGAAATCCAAACCGCACCCGATCCCGCTCGACCGATCCACTCACCCGATCCACTCACCCGATCAGGGCGTGCAGAAGAGGTCGTTGAGGCTGACGCAGAAGTCGTCCCAGGCGCCGATGCAGCAGAACGGCTCGATGCCGCAGACCGTCTCGCAGCAGTCCTGATCCGAGCAGAAGGGCGTCGGGTTCGGTTCGGAACACAGACCGCTGTCGGGGGAGCCGCACTCCAGATCCGAGTCGCAGATGTCGCAGTTGTCCGCCGCCTCCTGGGCACAGATCAAATCCCAGGCGACGTCGCAGCACACCGGATCGTCGTTGCAGACGAGATCGCAGCAGGTCTGGTCGTCGCACGAGGGCGTGCCATTGGCGAAGCAGCAGTCGCCGGTGCCCGGATCGCCACACTGGGGCAGCGGACAGGGATCGGTCGGCTCGGCGTTGCATTCCTCGTCCTCGAGCGCCATGTTGGCACACGTCAGGTCCCAGTCCTGTTCACAGCAGAACGCATCGTCCGCACAGACCGAATCGCAGCAATCCGCATCGTCGCACTTGGGCGTCCCGTTGGGGATGCAGCAGTCGCCGGCACAGGGGTCGCCGCAGTCCCAGTCCGCCCCGCAGTTGCACGACGTCGATCGCTGGGCTTCCCGGACGCATTCGATGTCCCAGGTCGTATCGCAGCACACGGGATCGATGGCACACACCGCGTCGCAGCACTCCGCGTCGTTGCAGCTGGGGGAGAAGTTGATTTCGCAGCAGTTGCCGGCGGGGAAGTCGCCGCATTCCGGCGGGTCGCACAGGTCGAGTGCTTCGGTCGCACACGTCCCGTCCCAGATGATCGTGCAGCAGATCGGATCGAGTTCGCAGATATCCGAACAGCATTCGGCGTCGCTGCAACCCGGTGTCAGATGCGGGTAGAAGCAGGACCCGGAGGATTCAATCCCGCAGCCCCGCTGGCATCGCTCGATCGCGGTGGCGACGCAGAACGAGTCCCACCGGCCGGCACAGCAGAGCGGATCCTCGGCACAGACCGCCGTGCAGCACACCGCATCGTCGCAGAAGGGGGTTTCGCTCGGGATCAGGCACGAGCCCGCTGCGACCTCGCCGCATGCCGGCGTGCCCGAGCAGTACTCGGAGGCGAGCGACGCGCAGTCCGCGTCCCAGTCCACCGTACAGCACGCTTCGTCGAGTCCACAGACGGCGTTGCAGCAGCTCTCGTCGTCGCATCCGGGGCGGGGCTTCGTTGGATCGGTGTTCGGCTCGAAGCAACTCCCGAGACAGGGGCAGTTCCAGGTCCGGCCGCTCGGCGTCGGGATCGGTGTCTCGCAGATGTCTGCGGCAAGGTCGGCACACGCCGACGACCAGCTCTCGATGCAGCACAGCGGGTCGAACAGGCAGGTCGCCTCACAACACGAGGGGTCGTCGCATCCCGGCTCCTCGCGTTCGGTGAAGCAATCGCCTTCGGCGGGGCACTGGTAGAGCCCGATGCAGACCGCCTGGGCGACCCGGACGCATTCGGCGTCCCAACGGATGTCACAACAGTTCTCGTACGCCGGGATACTGCACACCGTCGTCGCACACGCGGTGTCGTTGCACCCCTTGCCTCGATGGGGCGTGGTGCAGGGCTCGTCGGTCACGACGACCGTCGCGCCCGAGCAGAATGAGAACGCCTGCGCCGCACAGACCGCATCCCATCTCACCGAGCAGCAGAACGAGTCGTACCCCTCGCAGATGTCCTCACAGCAGCTCTGGTCGCCGCACCCCGGTTCGAGGTTCGCGACGTAGCAGCTTCGGCCCGGGGTGCCCTCCTCGGTCACGCCGCACCCGCTCAACGGCTTGCATTCGGTGAGCGAACTGGCGATGCCGACGCAGGCTCCGTCCCACGCGACCGAGCAGCAGAAGCCGTCGACGTCGCAGACCGCGACGCAGCAGTCCTCGTCGTCGCACGCCGGAGACGGGTTCGGGTTGAAGCAGCTTCCAGCAAGGGTGTCGCCACACTGGGTGCAGTTCTCGGTCGCCAGAACGACACAGTCCTCGTCCCAGGCGATGTCGCAGCAGTCGGGATCGATCAGGCACACCGCCGTACAGCAGGTGGCGTTGTCGCATCCTGGCGTGCCGTTCGGCAGGTAGCAGAATCCCGAGGTCGGCTTGCCGCAAGTCGGGAAAAGCCCCCGGTCGCAGAGGGCGTCGGCGGCGTCGGCGCACAGCTGGTCCCATTCGATCTCGCAACAGTAGGTGTCGAGATAGCAGACGCTGTTGCAGCAGACCGGGTCGTCGCATCCAGGCAGGAACTGGGCGGGGGTCGGCCAAATGCTTCGGGCATTGAAGCAGCTGTAGACGTCCTTACGCGACACGACGCTGCCCGGCCCGCCGACGAAACCGGCCACCAGGGGCTTGGGACCACAGGCGCAGAAGTCCCGAACCACCGGACCGTTGGCACACGGCGAATTCGGGATGGTCGCAAGGAGTTGGGCGCGCGACACGCAGACCGCGTCCCACTCGACGTTGCAACAGGCCGGAAGACTTGCACACACCTCGTCGGCGCACTTCAGATTCGTGCAACCGCCACTCGGATGTTCGATGAAGCAGTCGGTGACGCCGTTGAGCTCGCAACCGGCGTTCGCCTGGATCGCGCAGCTCTCGTCCCATCGCACCTCGCAGCAGTAGCTGTCGTAGCTGCAGACCAGCGCACAGCAGACCGAGTCGCGGCAGAATGGGGAGAACGACTCGTAGCAGCAGCTCCCCGCCGCCGGGTCACCACACCCATCCCGGACCTCCTGGCTCGAGGGCGTGCCACCGACCCCCAACGCATCGGTATCACCGGTCCAGAACGCCGGCGAGACGCTGCACGCCACACTCGCCAGTTCGACGCACTCGACATCCCACTTGATCGTGCAGCAGGCGGGCAGCACCTCGCACACGAGGTCCGCACAGGCGGTGTCGGCGCACCCGGGCGTCTCCGACACCGTCAGGCAGTTGTCGAGGAAGGCGGTGGGCAGGAAGTCGAGCGCGGTGGGTCCGACGTTGCCGCTCTGCGGCACCTGACAGAGACGCTTCGCGATCTCGGTGCAGGGGTCCGTCCAGTTCAGGGCCAACCCCGAGGGGGTGTTGGGGTCGAGACAGAAGGGGTAGAACCGGAGAAGACGCTCCCTGCACTCCTGGATGTCGCCGTTGTAGAAGTTCGGGTTCCCCGGGTACCGCGAGTTCAATGCGAACACCCGGCTGCGAAAGTCGATCCCGGAGAGCGTCGTCTGGTCGCACGGCTGCTGCCCGCCGATCGAGGGGCAGCTGGTGCAGTCGAAGGAATAGGCCGTGAAGGACTGGAGCCCCGGTCCGCCCAGCGCGTAGCCGAACGCCCGGTCCGCGCATTCCTGATACCAGACGCCCGGCGCCACATCCTTCGCATACGCCGCACAGTCGGCGTCCCACGCCTGGGTGCAGCAGGAGGCGAATGCGGGATTCGAGCAGATGAGCGCCGCGACCGGAGCGATCTGGCATCCGATCTGCCCCGGCAGCGGGTCGAAGCAGTTTCCGAAGCTTCCGTCGCGACTGCAGCAGTACGGGAGATCATTGCAGACCAGACGCTCCAGTTCCGGGCTCGAACAGGCCTGCTGGCACACCAGACGAGCTTCCTGGACGCAACCGGTGTCCCAGAAATCAGTGCAGCAATACTGGAAGCCCGGACGAGCGCAGACCGTCTCCGCACATTCCCGATCGTTGCAGAACGGATAGTTGTGGACGCTGTCGCAGTTGGGCGTCAGCGTGTCGTAGTAGTGGGGGCAGATGCAGTCGCCGACCCGCGGTTCGAAGGGCTCGGTCGACGGGAAGTAGTACGCGCACGCCGCCTGGGCCAGCTGATTGCAGCCGGCGTTCCAGTTGGTCGCGCAGTTCGGATTCGCCTGGATCACCAGCTCGCCGCAGGTCGGCGAGATGCCCGCTGCCGGGAAGGGATTCGGAACGGGGAGCCCACCGGGGCCGGGGATCGACGTCGCCCAGAGATTGGGATTGCAGCTGCCCTTCGGAAGCAGGCATTCGACCAGGTAGCGTCGGTCGCACTCGTTGATGACCGCAGGGAACACCGGATCGTTGACCCCTCGCCAGACATCGAGGCAGAACTGATCGGCGGCGAACGCCTCGTAGAACGTCTGATCGAAGATCATCACGTCGATCTCATCGATCAGACCATCGCCGTTGAAGTCACCCGGACAGACACCGGGGCATCCAAAGATGACTGGAGTCGGGGCGCCGAGACCACATCTAGGTCCGAGATCCGCGCCGCAGGCGGCCGCGGGACCGGCCGCCGCTTGAACACCGTCGAGCAGCCGCACCGCTTTCTTCTTCTTCTTCTTGTCGGCCGCAGAGGCGCCCTGCAGGACGATGAGGAGCGTGACGGCGCAGACCATCGCCAATCCCGCGGTGGTCGTCAGCGCTCGGGCCGAACCCCGGCTCGCTCGCATCTCCCCGCGCGGGGACGACTTGGGAGTGGCGGATCTAATGAGACGAAGAAGAGATCGCATCTGGCGGGGGCATCCTTCACGCGGCGAACGGAGAGGAGACGACCCATGTCGGCGAACGTCCGTGTCACCGTCCAGGGGTCGGTCCGACCCGGTTCTCGAGCACTCCGAGAAGAGTCCAGTGTAGCCCGTCGCCCCCTCTTAAGGTAGCTTCAGGGCCTGAAACGTGGTCCCGATGGTGGTTACGGGGCCTCGACCGGGCGGGATCCTCGAATCCGCGATCGAGACTCATTTTGGGGTGTCCACCTCGGCGACGACGCCCCCGAATCGGCGAACTCGGCCCGAAAACGTTCGGAAGGCGGCGTGGAGATCCTCAACCTGGAAATTCGGCCACTCGACATCCGTGACGACGATCTCGGCGTAGCTGACCTGCCAAAGCAGAAAGTTCGAAAGCCGGGATTCGCCGGCGGTCCGTAGCAGGAGATCCGGATCGGGCAGTCCGCCGGTGTCGAGCCGCGCGGAGACGATCGACTCGTCGATCGCGGCCGGATCGAGTCGTCCCTCCATCGCATCCTGGACGAGGGACCGGGTCGTGTCGACGATCTCGGCCCGACTTCCGTAGTTGAGTGCCAGACACAGCGTCATCCCCGAACAATCGGCCGTCGCTTCGGTGGTGGCATCCGCGGCGTCGAGAACGGAGGCCGGGAGACCGTCCCGCCGTCCGATCCGTCTGAACCGGATGTTGTTGCGGATCATCCGTTCCCGCTGCTCGATCAAGTGCTGCTCGCAGAGCTGCATCAAGCCGTCGATTTCGGCCGCCGGACGCTTCCAATTCTCACTGCTGAACGAATAGAGCGTCAGCGCTTCGAGTCCGAGCCTCGCGCACTCCTCGGTGACCCGGTCCACGGTGGCGGCACCGGCTTGGTGACCGGCGAGCCTCGGCAGCCCCTGGCGGTTCGCCCAGCGGCCGTTGCCGTCCATGATCACCGCGAGATGGCGGGGGAGGTCGCCGGCCTGCAGGCCGCGATTGGAGGATGTCTTGGAGTCTGCCACCGCGAGAGTGTAGGTCAGGATGCCGCGACGAGGACTTCGGATCGCTCGGGGCCGATGCTCACGATCTCGATGGGGACACCGACGAAGGACTCGATCCGGTCGAGATACCGCCGCGCGGCATCGGGCAACGACGCCCGATCGGTCGGCGGATCCACGGGGTCATGCCACCCCGACATCGTCTCGTAGACCGGTTCGACGTCCATGAGGTCCTCGGCGTCGGGAAGAAAACGATCGGTCACCGAGCCGTCCGGCAATCGGTAGCCGACGCACAGGCTGACCTCTTCGAGACCGCCCAGCACGTCGAAGAGCGTGCAGGCGATGCCCGTCACGCCGCAGACCATCGCGGTGTACTTGGCCGCGACCAGATCGAGCCAACCGCATCGCCGAGGTCGCCCCGTGGTCGTTCCGTACTCTCGACCTCGCTCCCGAATTCGATCTCCAATCTCGTCGTGAAGTTCACTCGGAAAGGGACCACCGCCGACCCGGGTCGAATACGCCTTCATGATGCCGAGCACACGATCGACATGGCCGAGGGGAACGCCCGTCCCCGCCGGGATGCCCAGGGTTGAACAGTTCGAGCTGGTCACGAAGGGGTAGGTACCGTGATCGACGTCGAGCAGGCATGCGTTCGCACCCTCGAACAGGATGCTTTTTCCGGCGTCGATCGCGTCGTGAAGCAGCCAGGTGGTGTCGGCCATGTGGGGGGCGAGCGCGTCGCCGGCCGCGAGCGATTCCTCGAGCAACCGCGGAAGCGAGAGCTCGTCCCCAACCTCGACCCCCAACGAACGAAGCTGCCGGGTGCGAAGCGAGAGGATCGTCTCGAGCCGCCTCTCCAGACGATCTCGATGCCGGAGGTCCCCGACTCGAATCGCCGTCGAGCGCTGGACCTTGTCCGCGTACGCCGGGCCAATGCCTCGACGAGTCGTTCCGATCGCGCCGCCTCGCTGACCGGAGATCGCCTCTTCGAGAGCGTTGTCGAGAAGCTTGTGATATGGCATCACCACGTGTGCCCGGGTCGAGATCCGCAGATTTTCCGACACTTCGACGCCCCGTCCACGAAGTCCCTCGATCTCCTCGAGGAGCTTCCAGGGATCGACGACCACTCCATTGCCCACGACGCAGGTGCAATCCGGGACGAGGATTCCAGACGGAATCAGGTGAAGGGCATAACGCTCATCGCCGACCACGACGGTATGACCGGCATTGGCGCCGCCGTTGTATCGGACGGTCAGGTCGTGATCCGGAGCCAGGAGATCGACGAGCTTCCCCTTGCCCTCGTCGCCCCATTGCAGGCCGACAACGGCGGTGTGAGACGCACGAGCGGAGTCGGATGGACGTGTCGACACGGTGACCTCCTTGGACGTGATTCTACGTGGTGCGGCCACGAGGTGCCGGTCGACCGCGTTCATCCGGGATTCGCTTCAGTCGGCGGGGGGCCGGACCGATGCGACCGGTGCCGGCGAGCGCCGGTGCCGGAACGACTCCGGCCCAGGAGGCAGAACATGACCGACCCCGAAGTCATCCGAATCATGTGTCCGAACCTCGGTTGCCAGCGCGTCCTCGCGGTGCCTGATCGAGCGAGAGGAAAGCTGGTCCGCTGCCGCTCGTGCGGAACCAACATCCGGATTCCGGCGATGCGGGATCCGAGTATCCCTCGGAATCTCGGATCCGACACCGCCGATCAGACCGACGCCGCCTGAACCGAGGAGCCCGGGGTCCTACACTCGGTCCTGTGGACGATCCGCCCTCGATCCCTCTGCCGCTCGGACGCGACCGACGCGACGATCTTTCGCCGCACCTACGCGACGCTCGTCCGGAGGCGATCTACGCCCATGTGCCGTTCTGTCGCCACAAGTGCCACTACTGCGACTTCTACTCGCTCGTCGACCAACGTGATCGACAGCCGGCGTTCGTCGACCGTCTGCTTCGCGAAGCGGACCGATTGAAGGAACTGACCCGGCTGGATGGCGTCGAAACCATCTTCGTCGGCGGGGGGACGCCCACCCTGCTCGACCCACCTCTCCTCGCTCGAACGCTTCGCTCGATCCGATCGCTTGCGACCCGACCGCCGCAGGAGTTCACGGTCGAAGCCAACCCGGAAACGGTCACGGCCGAAGTCGCCCAGACCCTGAGGGACTCCGGCGTCGACCGGGTGAGCATGGGATGCCAGTCTTTCCATCCCGACCATCTCAAGACCCTCGAACGCTGGCACGATCCAGCCTGCGTGCCGATCGCGGTCGACCATCTCCGCAACGCGGGGATCCAGCGCGTGAGCCTCGATCTCATCTTCGGCATTCCCGGGTCGACCTTGGAGGACTGGCTCGGAGATCTCGAAACCGCGCTCGCGCTCGATCCTGCGCACCTCTCGTGCTACGGCCTCGTCTTCGAACCAGCAACGCCACTCGTCGAAAAACGCCGCCTGGGAACCATCGCGCCGATCGACGAGGATCTGGAGGCGGAGATGTTCGAGGCCACCCGCGAGCGACTCGTCGCAGCGGGGTTCGAGCAATACGAGATCAGCAACTGGGCGAAGCCCGGCGAGCGATGCCGTCACAACCTCGTCTACTGGCGCAACGGTGACTGGCTCGGACTCGGTCCGGCGGCGGCGGGACATCTTCGGGGCGTTCGATACCGCCAGGTTCCTCGCCTGGAGGAGTGGCTCGATTCCACACCACCGGCCCCCGTGGTCGACCTCGAACGGGCGGAGCCGTCGGTTCAGAGGGGCGAGCGATGGATGATGGGACTGCGTCTCAGAGACGGGATGCCACGGGACGTGGTGGAATCCCTCCTCGAGGACGATCCGGCCAGGAGACTCGTCGTGAAGAGGCACCTCGAGGCCGGACGTCTCGAATGGCGAGACGAGCGTCTGCGCATCTCGGACGGCGCGCTGGTCGTGGCCGACCTCGTGGTGTCGGATCTTGTCGTACCGGACGGGGTCGTACCGGACGGGGTCGTACCGGACGGGGCCGTACCAGACGGGGTCCGGCCGGACGAGACGCTCAACCCGTGAAGAAACGGCGGATGGACCTGACCGTCACCGCTCGGCCCATCGCGGCGATCGACTCGGTGAGCGGAATCTCCTTCGGACAGACCTTGACGCAGTTCTGCGCGTTCCCGCAGTCGCTGACTCCACCGACTCCGGAAATCGCATCGACGCGTTCGTCGGCGAGGATCTTGCCCGTCTCGTGAAGATTGAAGAGGCGGGCCTGGCTGATCGCGTGCGGGCCGACGAACTCCTCGGACCACGCCTCCTCGTCGGCCTGGAGGTTGAACTGGGGACAAGCCTCCAGACAACAACCGCAGCTCATGCACTGGCTCAGCTCGTACCGCGTCAGCTGGACCTTCGGAGACTCCATCGGTCCCGCGCCGAGATCGTAGGTGCCGTCGATCGGGACCCAGGCCCGAACCCGCTCCAACGCGGCGAAGAGACGCGCGCGGTCGACCGCGAGATCACGGACCACCGGGAACGAACTCATCGGTTCGAGCGTCACCGTGTTGTTCTCGTCGACGATGTTCTCGATGAGCGCCGTGCAGCTCTGACGAACCCCACCGTTGATCACCATGGTGCACGCACCGCAAACTTCCTCAAGACAGCCCGAGTCGTAGACGACGGGGGTGGTGTCGGTCCCCTCGACGGTGCGGGGATTCGCCGCGATCCACTGCAGGCACGAGATCACGTTGGCCCCGGGCTCGATGGGCACGTCGAAGGTCTCCCACCGGGCGGAGCCCCCGGGGCCGTCCTGACGCTTGATGCGGATGCGGACTGTCGGGGCGGAGGACTTCGCAGTGGGCGCGACCATGGGGCGGACTCCTTAAGGGAAACTTCGGGCGAACTTCAAACGTAGAGAATCCTAGCACGGAGGGGTTCGACCACGGCGGATCGGCGGTTTCGATTCGAAGAACCCAGACCAAGGTGTCTTCCATGACTGGCGAGAGTCTCCCCGTTGGACGATAAACCAGAGACGTCTCCTTCCGAAACCGCACATTTCCGGTGCCCACCCATGCTCGCCGCCTACCTCAGACTGATGCGTCCCCAGGACTGGGTGAAGAACGTCTTCATTCTCCCGGCGATCGTGTTCTCGCTCCCCTCGATTCCACCCGAGGCCAGGGCGGAGATCCTGCCCGCCTGGATCGGGGACACCGTGCTCGTGATCCTGGCGTTCGGACTTCTCGCGTCGGGCTTCTACGCCATCAACGACGCCCTCGACGCGGACCGGGATCGCCATCACCCCCGGAAGCGGCATCGACCGATCGCGGCGGGGGAGATCTCGCCGAACGCGGGCATCGCGTTCGGCGTCATGATCGGCCTCGCGGGGCTGGTCCTCGGCGCACTCGTCGATCCCGCGGTGGGCGGGGTGCTGGTCGGCTACCTCGTGCTCCAGGTGCTCTACAACTCGGGCCTCAAGCGGATCGCCATCGTCGATGCGGTGGTGCTGGCGACCGGATTCGCCATGAGATCGACGGTCGGCGCCTTCGCGATCGATCGTCCCGTGTCGACCTGGCTGCTGGGGTGCGTGTTCTTCCTCACCCTGTACCTGGCCTTCATCAAGCGGATGTGCGACCTTGCGGCGGCCAAGGAGGCGGACACCGGCTGGACGAGCCCCGCCGGCTACGACGATCGCTTCGAGCTGAACTGGCTACTGGGAATCAGCGCCGTCACCGTGGTGCTCTGCTGGGTCCTCTACACCCTGAGTCCACATGCCACCGCCCTCTTCGGCGTCCGCGCCTCTGGCCTGGCGCTGCTCACGCCCTTCGTGGTGATCGTGGTCCATCGGTTCTACCGACGGGCGAACCTCGGCGCCCGCGACAACCCCATCGCCGCGATCCGGGAGGATCCGGTCATCTCGATCTCGCTCGCCCTGTTCGTGGTCGGCCTCTTCGCGTGCCTCTACGCCCCCGGCGCAGATGATCTCCTCGATCGACTGATCTTCCCCGACACCGGCCTGGCGAACGCAGGATGACCCAGCCCACATCGGGACGTTCCGCACCGCTCGCTGGCGTGGCCCTCCTCGCCGCGTTCCTCGTGGCGACCCTCGTGCCGGTGCTCACCGGCTTCGACCAGCTGCCCCGCAAGTCGATCGACCACGACCGAAACCACGTTCCGGTGATCCGGGAATTCGCCCAGGCCTGGCCGAGCCCCGACCTCACCGACTACGACAGCGCCACCACCCCAGGGATGCACGTGATCCTGGCCGCCGCGATCCGAGTCTTCGGCGACTCCGAGACCATGCTCCAGTGCCTCTCGAGTCTCTTCGGAGCCGGACTCGTCCTGACGACCTGGTGGTTCGCCAGCCGCACCGCGGGGGGGAGGGTGGCTGCATGGTGCATGCTTCCACTCGCCTGCTCACCCTACGTCCTGGGCAACGCGATCTGGGTGATGACGGACAACCTGGCGCTCGCCACCATCGCCATCACCGCGGGCATCTCCATCTTCATTCGACCATCGGGGCGTTCGGGAACCACCTCGGCCATCGCTCTGACCACCTCGGTCTGCATCCGTCAGATCAACGTCTGGCCATCCGCGGTCGCCGCGGTCGTGCCCTGGCTCGCCGCGATGCCCGTACGTCGTCGACTTCCGTTCCACGATGAACTCGATCGCCGGTTCTCCCGAACTGCGGCCGTCGCCGGAATCCTCGGTCTGGTCGGCGCCTTCGCGGTCCTGGGATGGTTCGCCTGGCTCTGGGGTGGCCTCGTTCCACCAGCCTTCCAACCCGGCGGCGAAGGCGCTGCTCAACACGCCGGCGGCCTGAATCCCGCCGTCTCCGGATACAGCCTGACCCTGCTCTGCGTGTACGCGGCGCCCGCGACGATCGTAGTCCTGCCGCTGTGGAGAGAAGACCCCGTGGTTCGCCGGTGGATCGCATGGGGCGTGGGCCTCGGCACCGCGGTTGGCGTCCTGCTCGAATCCGCACCCGGCCCCGACGCGGGCCGGGTCGGAGGGTGGCTCTGGACGATCGCCGCGATGGGACCCGAGGTGGCCGGACGATCGGTCGTGATCGCGATCGGGGCGGCGCTCGGCGGCGGTGTCGCGGGCGGACTCCTGGGAATCGTCTCCAGGTCCGGAAGGTCGAGAGCCGCGTGGATCATGCTCGCCTTCGGCGTTTCCTTCCTGGCCGCCTACACCGCGAACCTCCAGGCGTTCCAGCGATACTTCGATCCCGTGGTGCTGCTCGCCGCCGGATGGTCGCTGGCACTCATGTACGGAGGACGCACCGATGCGGGCCCCGTCACGGGGCCCAGACTGGTCGTGGCGGGCGCGGCCACCGCGGCGTTGCAGATCTGCCTCGCCATCGCGACGCTCTACGCGCCGCTTCTGCTCGAACACGGCCGCACGCCCTGAGGGCCGGCGGGACCACTCCGCCCCACACCGCCGACGGTCGAACGACGCGGGGGAGGGAGGGCGTTCACGTCGCCGCGGTCGCCGTATCCTTCTTGTCGCTCTTCTCCTTGGTCGCCTTCGAGGTCGTAGCGTAGTTCCGCTCCCGCGGAACCACCAGACCGACTTCGACGTCCTCGTAGGCGATCGAAGCCCGTTGCGTCGAGCGGTCGAAGCTCGCCACGGTCGTGCGAAGGAAGTCCGTGTCGTTCCTGGTCGGGAAGTCGGTTCGGTAGTGGCTACCCCGACTCTCCTGTCGCAGGATCGACCCTTCGATCATGGCGTCCGCGATGCGGAGCATGTCGCCGACCGCCCTGGCGTAGGAGAGATTCTGGTTCGTCCACAACCCGGTGTCGGAGAGTCGGATGTCCGCGTACCGCTCGCGCAGCTCGTGCAGCTTCGCGCGAGCGGCCTCCAGTCGCTGCTCGCTCTTGACCACGGTGCAGGCCGCGGTCATCTCCACCCCGAGCTCCTTGCCGATGTGGTACGGATTCTCCGATCCTGACGCGGCCACAAGCTCGTCGACGAGCGCCGCCTCCTCGTTCTTCGCGGACTCGTACAGGGTGTTCTCGAGGGACGCGGCATCCTGCTCGCAACCCTTCACGTAGTTCACCACCCCGAGCCCGCAGAAGAGCCCGTCGAAGATGCAGCTGAGCAGGGCGTTCGCGCCGAGGCGGTTGGCACCGTGGTACTGGTAGTTGACCTCGCCGAAGGCGTAGAGACCTTCGATGTTCGTCATCATCGAGTTCGGTGCACCCGCCTCCATACCCTTGAGATCCTCGGAAGGGGTGTAGGTGGTCCAGAGTCCACCCATGGAGTAGTGGACACCGGGGAAGATCCGCATCGGGACCTCGGCCGGATCGTCGCCGACGAACTTGCGGTAGATCTCGACGATGCCGCCGAGCTTCCGCTCG
>PKCT01000217.1 GCA_002862325.1 Phycisphaerae bacterium | reverse complement strand
CTCCGCAGCGCATTCGCGATGGAGTAGAGCCAGTCGAAAGGCCAGGGGAATCGCCGACTCCACCAGTAGACGTTGTAGGGGTTGCTCTGGTGGTTCGCATACACACGTGGACCATGACCGACGATCTCCCTGAACGCGGCAATCCCCGCGAGGATCTCGTCACGGGAGAAGTCACCGTCACCCACGCCATGGAAACCGATCTCGAACCCCGCATCCCGAAGCTCGAGGATCCACGACCGGTAGTCGTCGTCCCGCAGGCACGCGCCGGAGGATGGGCCACGCGGACGTTCGACCCAGACCGATTTCGTCGTGCGCATGCCGAGCGACTCGAGCAAGTCGTAGACGGGGCGAGTGTTCTGAAGCGTGCTGTTGTCGGTGTCGTCGAAGACCGTGAATGCGAATCGGCGGCCTTCGGGGAATACGGGAGGGTTCATGGTCTGGGTGCGATCCATCTAGTCGAATGCGAGTCGGTTCGGACCGTACCGGCTATCCGACCGACTGAGCCACGGGCTTCCTGGCCAACAGGAAGAGATTCCGACAGCGGATCTCGTCTTCGGGGAGTCCTTGGAAGTCAGGATGCAGCTCCACATTCTCCACGTCGAAGTCCGGGATCCGCTTGAAGATCCGGTCCTCGACCTCCACGGCCAGACCGGCTCCCGTCGCGAGATCGACGTAGTCCTTCGGTCGCAACCGACTCTGATGATGGATGGACGAGTTGCCGATCCGATTCCATTCGTCCGCGGAGTACTTGAGGAAGTTGACGGGGCCGATCTCGCTGCCGTCACCGCAGAAGTCGTCGTACACGTGAATGGAGTGGACCACCACGCCATTCTGCTTCACCACCCGCGACGTTTCGGCGAAGATCTCGCTCAGAACGGGGACGGGGATGTATCCGAGACATGAATTGCTGTAGACGCAGTCGAATTCGCCATCCGCGAAGGGGGCACGCGTGAAGTCCAATGGCGCGCGATACGTCATACCGACCCTCTCCATCCGATCGAAGACTTCGGATTCGCTCCCCCGCAGCGCATCCAGGCGACCTTGAAAAGCGTCACGATCGAATCGGACGCCCCGTGCAGCCAATTCATCGGCCCCGTGCGACCGGACGAAATCGATGGTCTGCGCGACATATTGAGGCCTCATGTGCCGGGCGATGTCGGTCAACACGATTCTTTCGGCACCGAGACCATGGAGGAAAAGGGAGAGGACGGGATGCCAACCTCCGCCGATCTCGACGAAGGACGCGCCCTCGACATCGAGATACTCGCCCTCCAGAAGACGAGAGAAGTCATCGAGGATGTACGTGCGAGTGCTGAAATCGTAGTTCTTGAGACCAGCCCGGTTGTGCCGCAACCAGGACATCACCGCGCCCCCAAGTGGAAGCGCTCCGATCACCTTGAACATGAGAACGCGTTTTCGCCAAGACTCCATGCCCACGTGGCTCCCGTGCTGCTGTTCCGATGCCCGAGCGACCCACGATCGGCCGCCGTCTCCGACAGACTACTCCAGCCTTCTGCCACCGTGCAGCCGATACGAACCGCACGAGGCACGCAACCGACCATGGCCCATCCGAATTCGAGTGCAGGGTATTCTTCGATCATCCGCGACTTCGAACTCAAGGCATCGCTCCCCCACCGTGCACATCGTCCTGATCAATCACTACGCCGGCTCCCCCACGCACGGGATGGAGTTCCGGCCCCATCAGCTCGCCGCCCGGTGGGTAGAACGCGGACACGAGGTGACCATCGCCGCCGGCAGCTGGAGTCACCTCCGCAATCTCAATCCCACGGCCGAGGATCGAGTGACGGAAGAGCGAATCGACGGCATCAGATACCGGTGGTACCGCACCACCGACTATCGGGGGAACGGGCTGAGACGTCTCTGGAGCATGCGACAATTCACGAGGCATCTCGCCTGGGATCGCGGTCGTTTCTTTCGCCACCATCCCCCCGATTGCGTGATCGCATCGAGCACCTACCCCTTCGACGTCCGCCCGGCTGCGAAGATCGCGGACGACCACGACGTCCCATTGATCTGGGAGGTCCACGATCTGTGGCCGCTCAGCCAGATCGAGTTGTACGGATTCGACCGTCATCACCCGTTCGTGATCCTCACCGGACGAGCCGAAAAGTTCGCATGCCGGCGGGCGGACCGGGTCGTGTCCATTCTCCCCAAGGCCGACGAGCATCTCCGCACCCGGGGCATGCCTTCGGACAGATACGTCCACATTCCCAACGGGATCTGCCCCTCGGAGAGCACGCAAGCCCTCTCGGAACCGCCGCTCGAGGAAGCCGTCGGGATCGTCGAACGGGCCAGACAAGAAGGAAGGCTGGTCGTGGGCTACACCGGCGGCCACGCCCCGAACCATGATCTCGAGACCCTCCTGAAGGCTGCGGCGAAGGTCGACAAGGATCGATTCTGCTTCGTTCTGATTGGATCGGGTCCTTCCAAGAGGGGGCTGATCGACCAGGCTCGCAAAGCGGATCTGACCAACGTGCACTTCCTCGATCGAACCACGCGAGGACGCGCGCTCCCGACGCTCTCGATGATGGATGCGGCCTACGTCGGCATCTCGAAGGGGCCGCTTTACCGCTTCGGCATCGGTCTCAACAAGATCTTCGACGCGATGTTCGTGGCGAAGCCCATCGTCGCGGCGTACACCGCGGGCAACGACCCCGTCGGCGACTGCGACTGCGGGTTCGCGTCCCCCGCGAGCGACGTCGATGGTGTGGCGGACGCCTTGCGACGCCTCGCGGACATGGACCAACCTCTGAGACGCGCGATGGGAGAACGCGGCCGCGCCCATGTTCTCGAACACCACGACTACCGTCGCCTTGCGGATCGCTTTCTCGAAGAGATCCGGATGGCGGGGGAGACGATTCGACCATGACTGGTGGCGAAGCCCAACGCCGGATCGTTGAAGCGTACGCTCGTCGACGCGAGGTCACCGGCTACGACGCCTACGTCCAGGCCTACTGGTCCGAACTCGCCCGGCACTACGAACGCCACATCGATTCGATCCCCGATCGCGACCGTACGGACGTGAAACTTCTTGAAGTCGGTTGCGGCACGGGGGGAAAGCTCCTTCGCCTCATCGATCTCGGTCTTTCGCCCGGGAACCTGACCGGTGTGGAACTTCTCGAGGAGGCGGCCGCCTCCGCCCGAAGTCGCCTTCCCGAAGCCTGCACGATCATCCAGGGAGATGCGTGCAACATCGAAGCCGACGATGGATCGTTCGATATCGTCTTCGCAAGCACCGTCTTCTCCTCGATCCTCGACGACGCCATGCAGCAATCCTTGGCCGAGGAGATGTGGCGACTCGTTCGGCCGGGAGGAGCCGTGCTCTGGTACGACTTCGTCTACGACAACCCTCGGAATCCGGACGTTCGAGGTGTTTCGCGATCGCGTGTGCTTGAACTCTTCCCAGAGGCTTCAGCGAATTTCCGTCGGGTCACGCTCGCACCGCCGATCGGACGACGAATCAATCGGCTCGGCGTCATCGGCTATCGAATACTCAATACCGTTCCCCTTCTCCGATCTCACATCGTCGGCTGGCTCGCAAGATCCAAGTGAAGGACCGCCACCCGCTCGATCGCCTCAACGATCTCACCGAGCCGCGACCGGATGCGATCGCATCACAGGGTTAACCAACGACGAATATCGTTATCCACGGCCCTCGGCGGCGGACCAGGGGCAGACCCTTGCGATACATGTGAAGACCCGGTGGACGACTCGGTGGTCCCTCGCAACGGAAACCTCAGGTCCGAACGACATCACCGCGCCCGTCGAGCTGTGCCGACAGTATCGAACGCATCAATTCCAACGTCGACCCCTCAACGCCCTGGTGTATCGGAAGATCGATCCAGTCGTCGGCGATGGCTGATGACACCGGCATGCCCTCCCTTTGGAGTGGTTCTGGCCAGTTGCAGTTTCCCGCGCGGACGCGAAGTTGCCTAAGCCTCTCCAGAAGTTCACCCCGAATCCCATCCTCGACGAACAAACGCAATTTGAGATGGGCCGGTCGGCAAGACCGGGGAATGGGCCATCCATGCGACTCCGGCACTGATGCAAGAAGTTGCTGCGCATTTCGATTCCTGATCTCGACCACCTCTTCCATGCGTCGAAGGGCCAAGATTGCGAGTTCGGCCTGGAATGATCCGTTTCCCTGCGCGAGCCGGCGGCCAGGAACCGCACCGAGCAATCGCCTTCCCCGCGCAAGAAGTCGTCTGGGGAGACTCGAATCACGACCGATCTGCGCTCGAAAGATCGACATCGCCTTCCGATACCGGATGAAAGCATTCCACTCCTCGCGGCCGGAAGGGACCTCCACCGACTCGGCGCGATCGATCGCGAGCCCCCCTTCGCGAGTCGCGAGTAACCCCCCCCAGCCGAGCGGAATGGGCTTGTCGTAGTTGAAGCTGAAAAACGCGGCATCTCCGAGAGTCCCCACGTGAGCGCCACCGATCATCGCCCCCAGTGTATGTGCGCAATCCTCGATGACCGGGATACCCGCGGTCGCGCACAATTCCACGACCTCTCGACAGTCGAAGGGAATGCCGAAGAGGTGGGTCACGATGAATGCGTCGATACCCCTGCGGATGACATCGCGGATCGAATCGGTAGAGATCGCGTTTGGGCCATTCGCGAAATCGATCGGAACCGGAACGAATCCCGCACGACAGATCGCTTCAGACACGATTTCGCAAGTGTAGGACTGAACCGCAACGCGTCCCGACCCCCTCGGTATCGAGGAGAGAATCATCTGCAGGGCGTGGGCGCCGCTGGATGCCGAACGCACCGTCTTGAAACCGAATCGTTGCCCGAATTCCCGCTGGAAACACCGAATCGAATCCGCACCTGCGGATCCGCGAGCGGCCTCGATGTCATCATCGGTCCACCACTCTTCCACCAAATCCGTCACCCTGGGTTCGATCATGCTCCTAGGTCTCGCATCTCTTCTTTCAGCGAACTTATAAACTGCGAAACCTGATCGACCACCGCCCTCGGGTCGTCGCAGAGCAGCTGGTAATCGATCCTGAGCACCCGTTGATCGGGAATCGCGGCCGCTGCGAGCCCCTCCCGGATGTGTCGGTCAACGCCTGCGATCTGCCAGCGGACCTGACCTTCCGGCGAGAGCGCCGCCGCTGACTCCCAACCACGAGGCTTCATCGACCACCATGCCTCCAGGCTGCCGAGAGTGTCCTGCCTTGTCTTCAGGATCGATCTGGCCACGGCGTCCTCGGAACGATGCAGATCGATGAACGCCGCGTTCGGAATCGCCTTCACGATCGCCGGAATTCGGAACGACGCGTAGAGATTCTTGAAGAGAAGCGGCCGCCCGGCCGCGAGCGAGAACAGGCGAAGCGACCTTCCGAATCCATCCACATCGCAGGACGCCAGCTCGGGATCCTCCCACAAGTCGCCTGGATGGAACCGACGCCACCACGCCCCGCACTCACTGGGCCCCCCCGGATCGGAAGTCACCCCGTGCGTCGAGCGGTGCTCATCATGCGCATCCGGTCTCCGAGGCCGTGCGAAGCGCTCCACGAACCAGGGCGCTCCGAACCACGCGGCGTGCCGGTTGGACATGTAGCTGATATCGAGATTCGACACCAGGGTCTGAACGAGGAACGTGCTGCCGCACCGAGGAGGCCCAAGTATGAACACGATGGGATGATTGGGTTCGGCAGGACGGGGCGCACACGGACGTCTCTCCAGGATCGGGACGACCGTTGAATTCAGGGCGATTCCGATCCGGTGCGGAAGCAATTTGATATCGAAGACATCCATCAATCGCATGGTGCGAATATACCTACGTGCGCTAGTCGGATACGAATACGCGAACGATGTCCGGAACAGTGATACGTTATGCTTGGGTCGACTTTCTCCAGATCCTCGAGCCTGTCAAGTGCACCGCAAAGATAGATTCACACGGTTCGCCGAAGGCGAACCAACTCTGCCGATCTTCATGCAACCCTGGTGGCTGGATGCCACGGCGGGTCCCAGTGGCTGGGATGTCGCGATCGTGGAACAGGATGGCAGGATCGTCGCCGCGCTGCCGTACGTCGAACGCAGACTTCTCCATTGGCGACTCCTTGGCCAGCCTCCACTGACGCAGCATCTTGGCCCATGGCTCGCACCACAGACGGGGAAGAGGACCACTCGATATACGAACGAACACAAGCTGCTGACCTCCCTCCTGGAATCGCTCCCGAAAGCGTCGCGCTACCTGCAGAACTGGTCTCCAGAGCGAATGAACCACCTGCCCTTCCACTGGGTGGGCCACGAAGCCACCGTCTCCTACACCTACGTAATCGACTATCGGGATGACGATTTCGAGACCGGCATCGATTCACGAATTCGCAACGATCTCAAGAAGGCCAAGAACCGATTCGGAGTAGAGCCGGTCGAGAAGGCGGACATCGATGAATTCATCAGACTCCACCGACTCACCTTCGACCGGCAGAAGATCGCGATGCCCTACTCCCTGGATCTCATCCGCCGCATCGATGCCGCATGCGCAGCCCGCAACGCACGGACCATGTTCTTCGCCGGCGACGGAAACGGTACCGCCGCAGCCGCAACCTACGTCATCTGGGACGAGCGATCCGCCTTTTATCTCATGGCGGGCAGCGATCCCGACCGGCGTCATCTCGGCGCCGGAACCGTGGCACTGTGGGAGGCGGTGAAAAAGATGAAGGACCGCACCGAACGGTTCAACTTCGAGGGATCGATGATCAAGCCCATCGAAGGCCACTTCCGGCGATACGGCGGGAGAAGAGTGCCGTACCTCTCAGTGAAAGGCACCTCCTCGTTCACTCTTCAATGTGCCGAAAGCCTTCGGACGTCTGCACGCCGATTGCGGAGGTCGACCTCGGACTCCCCATAAAGTGCCTGACTCCCCCAAGGCATGACCGTCTCGACAAGGCGTCTCGTGCCACCGGGAGTGTCGCCCGAGGTCGCTCAAGCGAAGTTGCTTCGGCCGAATGAACGACGGACGACGCAAGAAGACGACCGCCTACAAGAAAACTATCGATTCAGAAGCAGACGAATACCTGGCGGTCCACCGAGGTCGTCGTCGTAACCTGGCGTCGCCAGAGTCGACCGACCCGCCGTGAAGACGAACGCATACACCACGAACACGCCCCAGAGCACAGAGATATCATGACGCCCGAAAGTCATCGCGACCGAAAGTACCTCGAAACCGAAGCAATATGACCATCGTCGCATGGGAAAACCCCCGATTGCACATTACCGCCCCCCCGAGGTCACGCGGTGAACTGGAATGGGTTCTCGACCTGGTGATCAATAGGTTCCTTGGCCTCGACTTCGATCTGGAGTGGACCAACGACTCGGCCCTGACCATATCTCGAGGGTCCAAGACGATTCGGATGCCCGTTACATTCTTCGTGATGGCGGACGCTGCCTGGCTCGATCCGTCGACCCTTCCTTGCCACGAATTCACGTGTTGGAAGCCGAGTGCAATCGGGCTTGACGACCACCTCCTCGAACCGACGATTCCCGTCATCTTCGGAACCAACGGTGCAGAGCGGACCAAATCCGACGCGATCCAGCTGCATTTCGATCTCTTCGGAGCGATCTTCTTCCTCATCTCTCGCTACGAGGAGGGAGTCGTGGCCAGCCAGGACGTGCATGCCAGATTCCCCCCCAGTGCATCTAAGTTCGGTGAAACCGAACTCCTTCAACGGCCGATCGTCGATGAATACGTCGAGATCCTCGGGAACGCGATCAGAACGCTCTGGCCCGATCTCCCACCCCCACCTCGATCGGGTCGCTGCCGGCTGACCTGCGACGTCGACAGCCTCTTCGATCCCGCCTCGCTCTCCGTCCAGAATCTGACGAAGCGCATCCTGGGATTGGCGGCCGGCAGATCGCAGGTCGGCACGATCCGAGGAAACCTGCGGAGCCATCTCCATGTCCGCCGGCACGGGCCGCGTTCCAATCCGTACTGGGTCGGCGTCGAGCACCTCCTCGACGACCTTCGCCGTCTCGAGATCCCAGGCACCTTCTACTTCATCCCGAAGACCACGGTTCCGGCACTGGACGGGGACAATCGACCCGAAGATCCGGCGGTCGGAGAACTCCTCAGGCGGATCGATGAGGCCGGACTCGAGATCGGCGTCCATCCGGGCTACGGGACCTACCGGGATCCAGACCTCTTCGCCGAATCGGTGTCGCACCTTCGACGTGAACTCGACCGACTGGGAATCGACCACAGCGATCTCGGCGGCCGGCAGCACTATCTCCGCTGGTCCACCATGACGACTCCCGCCCTCTGCGAGGCGTCCGGCCTGACGCACGACTCCACGCTGGGATACGCACAGTCGGCCGGATTCCGCTGCGGGACCGCCAGGGATTTCCCGTTGTACGACCTCGCTGCGAGGCGGGGGCTGACGTGCATCGAACGCCCCTTGATCCTGATGGACGCCACCCTCCAGAGCAAGGCCTACGGGAAGGAGACGACCGGAGTTCCAGACTCGGAGATCGTGTCGAAGCTCGCACACGCGAGCCGACACTACGGTGGAAACTTCAACGTGCTCTGGCACAATACGTCCTTTCTCGCCGATCCTGGGGGACTCTTGTACACGAGCATCATCGAAGCGATCCAAAGACATCCGTGACCTTGACGGTGCAGGACAGACCGTGAAGTTCACGCAGGGAATACCCAAGGTGGGGTCGAGATCCGGAAGGCGGAGGGACATGCATCACTCCCACAAGTTTTTCTCATCGATGAGCGCCGTCATGATCGGGACGGGGATTTCCCAACTGCTCATGTTCGCGGTGCTTCCGATCGCGTCCCACTTCTACGAACCCAACCAATACGCAGTGCTCGTGGCGTTCCTCGCCCTTCCGAACGCGATCCTCCCCGCGGTGAGCGGCCGCTTCGAGGTGGCGATGGTGCTTCCGCGCAACCCAAGGACCGCTCGGCGACTGCTCGGTTTCGCGATTCAATCGTGCATCATCACTTCGCTCCTGGTGCTCGTCTGGACGATGTTCACGGCCGAGTCGCGAGGGTCCACGAAAGCCCTCGAACCTCTGTTCCTGTTGCTCGCCGGTCTGGTAGCGGTGTTCCAGTACCTGCTCAACCGACAGGGACGATTCGCCTGGTTGGGGATTTCGAAAGTCATCGTGTCGGCGACGATCGTGGGAGCCATTCTGATCATGGGCTTCGCAGGCGTGGGTCCAGCGGGGCTGGTCATCGCGTATCTGGCGGGGCAGGCCACGGGATTGACGACCCTTGCGATCTGCAATCGGGATCAGGTGCGTGACTTCGTCCCGATGACCTCGCGAGTCGGATGTGCGACGTTCTCCCGATACCGGGACTTCCCTCTGTTCAATGCACCGGGCAGTCTCATCGACGGTGTCACGATCGTCCTCCCCGTATTCTTCTTCGAGCACTATTGCAGCAGGGCGGATCTCGGCTCTCTTGGCATGATGATGAGCGTGGTGTTCGCTCCCGCGGCGCTGGTCGCCATGTCCATCGGCCAGGTGAATCTCCGAACGGTGTCGAAGATCGTGAGCGACGGGGGACGGGCCGTCGGGCACGTCCTACGAATCTCGGCCGCGCTCTGGGGCCTCGGAATTCTCGGCGCCCTGCTGGCGACCTTCTGGGGACCGGAGATCTTCGCGATGCTCCTGGGCGAGGACTATCGGGAATCGGGTCGCTTCGCAGCCGTGTTCGCTCCAGCGATCGGTATCCGCTTCGCGGTCTCGCCCTTGAGCTCGACCCTCGCCGCGACCCAACGCAACCGACTGGGAATGGCATGGCGCTGCCTCGCGTTCGTCGCGACCCTCGCGATACTGCTGTTCGTGGGACCGACCGGATCCGCAATCGATATACTCTCCGCCCTGGCGAAGGTGGACGTGGCCCTCTATCTGATCTACTTCGCGTTCATCCTCTACGCGGCCGCTCGGCCGAACGGACCGCGGGCCCGCACCACCACACCAGTTGGTCGCTGAAGACTTATCACCACATGTGCGGTATCGCCGGAATCATCTGCTTCGGATCACGAGTCGAACGGCTCGTTCCTGCTTTGACCAGAATGTCGTATGCCATGCGACGACGCGGTCCCGACGACGAGGGCTACGTGGTCGGCATGCCGGATGGGTCGGTGCGCGACTGCATCGGCCCAAGCACCCCCCGGGGCGTCCACCCCGACTTCGTCCAGATCGAAGACCTGGCGAACGAACCACTGTCGTTCGGGCTCGCCCACCGGCGGCTCTCGATCATCGACCTCTCCGCCGCCGGTCATCAACCGATGGCGGACCCGAGTGGTCGGTATCGAATCACCTACAACGGCGAGCTCTACAACTTCCGGGAGATCCGTCGGGACATCGGCGATTCCGAGTCCAGCTACCGATCGGCAGGAGACACCGAGACGATCCTCCGCGCCTACCTCAAATGGGGGCCAGGGTGCGTGGAGAGATTCAATGGGGACTTCGCCTTCGTGATCCTGGATACCAGGGATCGGTCGCTGTTCTGCGCCCGGGATCACGTTGGCATCAAACCGTTCTATTACTCGCACGATCAGGAGCGTTTTCTTTTCGGCTCCGATATGAAGACCCTCATGGCGTCCGGGTTCACGTCTCATCGACCGGATCCAGCCGGCCTGGCATCGGCAATGACCTTCGGAATCGCGCCGCGACCCCTCACCGCCTTCGAGGGGATTCGCGCTCTCGAGGCCGGGTGCTGGATGCACGTCACTTCGGATGGGCGAATTCGCGAGCATCGCTACTGGGAGATCCCCACGAATCGACGTGATCACACGATGTCCCCCTCCGAAGCAGTGGAGATGTCCCGCGGCGCGATCGAGACCGCGGTCCAACGGCGACTTCTCGCCGACGTCCCGGTGGCGACCTTCCTGAGTGGCGGGGTCGATTCGGGGATCGTCACGGCGATGGCCAGCAGGCACGTCAACGGCATCCTCGGATACACCCTGTCCTTCGACGTCGAGGCTTCTCGCTTCGACGAGGTCGCCGAAGCGGAGGCGACCGCCGCGATGCATCCAATCACGCATCGAATCGAACGGATCAGGCCCGAGGACTGTCTCGACGACGTCATGGAGTGGATCGATGGCTACGAAGAGCCGTACTACGAGATCGCCTCGAACCATGTCATCGCCTCGTGTGTCCACAGAGACGGCGTCAAGGTCGCACTCAACGGACTCGGTGGAGACGAGAACTTCGCTGGCTACAACTACTACTCGATGGCGAAGAAGTGGCGTCGGACCCGGCCACTCGCACCCCTCGCAAGGATCTTTCGAAACCTTGGAGGACGCAGAGGGCAACGAATCGCGGAGATCCTGAAGGCGTCGTCGAGCGACCGATTCCACTCGGCGATGCACAGGTCGCTGTTCGACGCCGATATCCACCGCCTCTTCACCCGGGACTTCATCGGCACGGCCCCGATCGACATCGTGGAATCGACGTTCGAGGCGTACGCTCGGGACCGTGAATTCGCGGACGATTTCGATGCGATCCGGTTCATGGATCTCAAGAACTACGTGGGCAATCACCACGTGACTCGCGTCGATCAATTCCTCATGCTGAAATCCGTCGAGGGACGTTTCCCGCTCCTCGACATCGAGGTCCTCGAGGCGGCGGCGCGGATCCCTCCGGAGATCGCGCTTCGAGAGGGCGAATCGAAGTGGATCCTCAAGCAGATCGGTGACGGCCTCATTGCGAACAGTGCGATTCGAATGAAGAAGAAGGGGTTCGGTCTGCCTCTCGGAGCCTGGATGCGTGGCCCGCTCGGGGCACTGGTGGACGAGAGCATCGAATCGCTGAAGCGTCGACCGTTCATCAACTCGGACACGGTCGAGTCAATGCGGCGACGGCAACTCCATGGTCGACTTCCCCACCAGTCGACCTGGCATCTCGTGTCACTGGAGCTCTGGCTGCAGAGATTCGTGGATCGACCGCCCGAGGATACGTTCGGAACCCCCTGACACGAAGGGGC
The DNA here is from genome assembly GCA_002862325.1 of Phycisphaerae bacterium. Taxonomy (GTDB): domain Bacteria; phylum Planctomycetota; class Phycisphaerae; order Phycisphaerales; family SM1A02. The sequence continues at coordinate 7,732 of PKCT01000217.1, read as the reverse complement.
GACGTCGCGAACGCGAAACTTCGCATCACGTACGATGGACCGTCCATGCTGAGAGACACGACAAAGAGAATCCTCGACGTCGCGGTCTCTTCCGTCGCGCTGGTCGTCCTCTCTCCCGTCCTGATCGTGATCGGAGTCGTCGTGGCGTCGAGCTCCCGGGGTGGGGCATTCTTTCGTCAGCAGCGGGTGGGTCGGGACGGAACCCCCTTCACCATGCTGAAGTTCAGATCGATGACGACGTCGCAGGACACCCGAGCGAACGCGTTCACACCAGGCCAACGGCATCGAATCACGACGGTCGGGGCGATCCTGCGGAAGACGAAGCTCGACGAGTTGCCGCAACTCTGGAACGTCCTGATCGGCGACATGAGCCTCGTCGGCCCTCGACCGGAAGTCCCGCAGTGGACGAAGGTCTATCCGAAGCGTTGGGAGGTGGTGCTCAGCGTCCGCCCCGGAATCACCGATCCCGCCTCGATCGAGTACCGGGACGAGGAGTCGATCCTCGCCTCGGCGGAGGATCCTGATGCGTGCTATCGGGACGAAATCCTCCCTCGAAAGCTGGATCTCTCGGAAGCCTACGTCCGGAATCGGTCTTTCCTGGGCGATCTCGCGATCCTGATCCGGACCGTCGTCGCCGTCTTCGGTCGTCGCACTGGACCCTCGCCGCCCATTCAGCGACAATCACAACCATGAACGTCCCCTTCTTCCGTATCGACGCCGGCGGGAACGAACTCGAATACGTGCGCGAGGTGCTCGCGAGCGGTTGGCTGACGAGTGGCAGACGCGTCCAGGATTTCGAGTCGATGTTCGCGGAAGCGGTGGGTGCCGAACACGCGATCGCCGTGAACTCCTGCACCGCCGCCCTGCACCTCGCCTGCGAGGCCGCTGGAATCGGCCCGGGATCGGAGGTCCTCGTTCCCACCCTGACGTTCACATCGACCGCAGAGATCGTCGAGTACCTGGGGGGCAGGGTTCGCCTCGTGGACGTCGATCCCGACACGGCGCTGCTCACTCCAGAGATCCTCGAAGACGCACTGGATCGCTTTCCGGCCGTCACCGCGGTCATCCCCGTCCACTTCGGAGGCCGGGCATGCGACATGAGAAACGACTCCTCGCAGGGCATCGTCGACCTGTGCGAGGCCCGCGGGGTCGCGGTGGTCGAGGACGCGGCCCACGCCTTTCCGGCACGCTACGACGACGCGCGCCCCGTCGGCAGCGCGATCGGCTCGACCGCATGCTGCTTCAGTTTCTACGCGAACAAGACCATGACGACCGGTGAGGGCGGCATGGTGACCACCGACGACGAGGAGACCGCCGATCGGATGCGGCGCATGCGGCTGCACGGGATCGACCGCAACGCTTGGGATCGACACCACCGGGTCGGCGCGAGCTGGGAGTACGACGTGGTTGCAGCGGGATACAAGTACAACCTCACCGACCTCGCCGCCGCGATCGGCGTCGCCCAATTGGAGCGACAGGCCGCCTTCCACGAAGCTCGCATGTCACTGGTCGAGCGATACCGAGAACGACTCGCCGGACTCCCCGGACTCCGGCTCCCACCCGAGCTTGCGAACCCCGCGTTCGACGCCTGGCACCTGTTCGTCATCCACGTCGAGCCGAATGCCCCATGCGACCGCAACGAGCTGATCTCGCAACTTGCCGCGAAGGGCGTCGGAACGAGCGTTCATTACCGTCCCTTGCACACGATGACCCACTGGGCGCAGACCGCGTCGATGGATCCTGCGGGATATCGGAACGCCGACCGCTGGTTCGACGGCTGCATATCACTGCCTCTCTTCCCATCGATGACGGATCCCGAGTTCGAACACGTCACGGACGTCATCGCCCAGTCGTTCACCGGTGGATTCAAGACGGTCGGCGCCTGACCAGCGATGTCCGACCGAAGTCACCCGAGACGCCATGCCCTCGACCCGAGACCCATCGAGCGACTCGGCTGAGACCGATCGAGCGCCGACGCCCGAGCGGCGCGGCGCTGCCCATCGATACCTCGGCTGGGGTATTGCGCTCGCCGGCATCGGATGCTGCGTCATCCTGGTGGCGTCGGCTCCCGCCGATCTCCTCGAGGCATTCCGCCGGATCCGCTTCCTTCCGGCGATTCTGGCGATCCTCTTCATGGTCGCAACCCGAGTCGTGGATGCATGGCTCTTCGTGCACCTGTTCACCGACGAAGATCGCGGTCTCGGATTCCGACACGCCATCCGGATCGTGACGCTGCAGAACCTCAGCGCCTTCGCCGCACCGAAGTCGGGCCTGGTCGCGGCCGCGGCACTGCTGAAGTTCGAACACGGGATCGGCCTGGCCCGATTCACGGGTGTCCAGATCGCGTCATTGACGATCAAGATCGTCATCACCGCATCGATCGGTCTTTGCGCAGCGATCGCCGTACGCATCGGAATGGCAGGCGACACGTCGACCGGTATGCAGGACACGATGATCGTCGGGTTCGCCTCCCTCCTGCCCCTGGTCGGCGCGGGCTACCTGGTCGCATCACGTGCAAGGATCTCGGGATCGGGGCGGATCGCGATCGCCCTCGCCGATGGATGGACCGGAATGACGGATTTGCTCAAGGAGCGTCGCCGTCTGCTCTGGATCCTGACCCTGTCCACGATCACCGCGCTCTTGAAGATCGCCAGCTTCTGCCTGGTGGTGTACGGCGTGCTCGGAACCCTCGATGCTCCACTTGGTGTCGTCGTCGTCTCGACCGCCTCCGAGCTGGGAACCGCCTTGTCCTTCACCCCCGCGGGCCTGGGGGTCCGAGAAGCCACGGCAGGGGTGACCGCGGGGTTTGCCGATCTGGCCCCGCCGCTGATGATCGGAATCGCGCTGGTTGACCGGATGCTCATGCTTCTGGCCACCTTGGTTCTGGCCCCCACCATCCTGATGACGCGTTTCTCCCCCTCGGCATGATGCCGTTCGACGCGGCGATATCCCGGTAGACTCCTCGGTCCGGCGGAAACCGCCTCGGACCCGTGACATGGCAAGGGAGAGCAACACCTCATGATTGGACGACAGACGAACCCGATCCTCGGTCGGAAGATTCGCATCGGTGTCGTGGGATGCGGCAGAATCTCCAAGAACCATTTCCGTGCGATCGAGGATCTGGGCGACGACCTCGATCTCGTGGGCGTATGCGACACCGATCCAGCGAGGATGGAACAGGAATTCGTACCCGCCGACACCCCGCGATTCGAGCTCCTGCCCGAGCTCGTGTCCAAGAGCGAACCCGACATCGTCGCGATCTGCACCCCGAGCGGAATGCACCCGCGACAGACCATCGAGGCGGCCGACGCCGGTGTGCACGTCATGACCGAGAAGCCGATGGCGACGAGGTGGAAGGACGGCATGCGGATGGTCGAGGCATGCGACCAGGCCGGGGTACGACTTTTCGTGGTGAAGCAGAATCGTTTCAACGCGACGCTCCAGCTTCTCCGAAGAGCGATCAACGAGAATCGTTTCGGCCGAATCTACCTGGCCACGGTGAACGTCTTCTGGACCCGACCGCAGGCGTACTACGACACCGATCGCTGGCGCGGCACCTGGGAGCTCGACGGCGGCGCCTTCATGAACCAGGCGAGCCACTACATCGATCTCCTCGACTGGATGCTGGGATCCGTGGACCAGGTCCACGCGATGACCGCGACCCTTGCCCGAGACATCGAGGTCGAGGACAGCGGCGTGATGAACGTGAGGTGGCGAAACGGGACGCTCGGATCGGTCGCCGTCACCATGCTCGCGTATCCGAAGAACTACGAGGGATCGCTGACCATTCTCGGCGAGAAGGGTACGGTTCGAATCGGCGGCATGGCGGTCAACGAGATCCAGACCTGGGATTTCGAGGACGAAAAACCCTACGACGACGAAGTGCGATCAGCCAACTACGAGACCACCTCCGTCTACGGCTTCGGCCATCCTGCTTACTACAGAAACGTGATCGACGTGCTTCGAGGCAAGACGGAGCCCGCGACCGATGGACGCGAGGGATTGAAGAGTCTCGAGGTCCTGATCGCGGCCTACCTTTCCGCACGCGATGGTCGCGCCATCAGCCTTCCACTCGAGTACTGAGCCCGATGACCGAGTCACACCCCCATCGCGTCGAGATGCACGAAGACGTCAAGGTCCATGAATCCGCAATCGTGGACGCGGGCGCGAGAATCGGCGAAGGCACCCGCGTCTGGCACTTCGTCCACGTCTGCGGCGACGCGACCATCGGTCGGAACTGCTCGCTTGGACAGAACGTCTTCGTCGGGAATCGCGTGACGATCGGTGACAACGTGAAGATCCAGAACAACGTCTCCGTCTACGACAACGTCGTGCTCGAGGACGACGTCTTCTGCGGACCGAGCATGGTGTTCACCAACGTCTACAACCCGAGATCGGCGGTCAGCCGCCGTGACGAGTACCGGGACACCATGATTCGACGTGGCGCGACTCTTGGTGCGAACTGCACCATCGTCTGCGGCGTCGAGATCGGCGAGAACGCGTTCATCGGCGCCGGGGCGGTTGTGAATCGGGATGTCCCTGCGTTCGCGCTCGTGGTCGGCGTGCCCGCCAAGCAGGTCGGCTGGATGAGCGCCTTCGGCGAACGCCTCGATCTTCCCCTCGACGGATCCGGCGAGGCGATCTGTCCGCATACCGGAGATCGATACGAGCTTCGAGACGGCGAGATGCATCGACACTCGACCGGGAGCGATCGATGACCTTCGCCGCATCCCGGTTTGCGCGCGAACTCTCTCGGCTGCCGCGACCTCTCAAATTCGCGATCCTGGTGCTGCTGGATCTCCTCATCTTCTATGGAGCGGCGGTCCTCGCGATTGCGCTTCGGTACAGCGAGACCGCATCCGGACCAGGAATCTCCCAGGGATTCCAAGCCCATTTCCTGATCACGCTTCTGGCACCCATGGTCGGGGTCACGCTTCTTGCCGTCATGGGCGTCTACTCGGAAGTCCTTCGGTACTCGACTGTGAAGCTGGCTGGACGAATCGCCAGCGCCTGCCTCCTGCTCACCATCGTGATGGTGAGCCTCAGCTTCATCCTCGATCGAACCGGCAATCAGTCGCGATCCGTCCTCATCATGCTGGGCGTTCTGAGTTTCCTTGGAATCTGGCCACTCCGCCTGCTGGCGAAGTACTTTCTCAGCATCGATGGTCAGGCCGATTCGGTCAAGGCCATCATCTACGGTGCCGGCGTGGCCGGAGCAGGACTCGCCGCGGCGCTGACGGCGGACCCCCGATGGTCCCTCGTCGGATTCGTCGACGACGACAAGCGACATCACGGACGAAACGTGGCCGGACTCAAGGTGTACTCGAGCGATCTGCTCCCCAGGCTCGCGGCAGAAACCGGATTCAAATCGGTGTTTCTCGCCCTTCCTTCGGTCGACGCCGACGTCCGCAAGTCGATCATCGACCGTCTCCGACCGCTCAACGCCGAGATCCTCACGGTGCCGACGATGGAGGAGCTCGTCGCGGGCCAGGCCAACTTCCGCGATCTTCGCCAGCTCGACATGGAAGATCTCCTGGGCCGAACCGCCGTGAACGCGGATGAACGACTCGTTCTCGACGCCATCAGCGGAAAATCCGTGCTGGTGACCGGCGGCGGCGGATCGATCGGCAGTGAGTTGTGCCGGCAGATCCTGAGGGCGGCCCCACGACGACTGGTCGTCCTCGATCAATCCGAATTCAACCTCTACCGGATCGGGAGTGAGCTGCCCGAACTCATCAAGGACCGATCGGTGAGGATCGAGTGCATGCTCGGCAGCGTCCTCGACCAGGCATTCCTGGATGAGGTGTTCAACACGCATCATGTCGATGTCGTCTTCCACGCCGCCGCGTACAAACACGTCCCCATCGTCGAGCACAATGTCGTCGCAGGTGTGGAGACGAACGTCATCGGCACGCTCCAGACGGTGGACACCGCGATCAGGCATCAGGTGGAGCGATTCATCCTGGTTTCGACGGACAAGGCGGTCCGACCGACCAATGCGATGGGCGCAAGCAAGCGGATCGCCGAGATCATCGTGCAGGATCGCGCGGCCACGCTCGAACGCAGAGAGGACGGGCCCTCGCTCGGGATCGTCCGTTTCGGAAACGTGATCGATTCGAGCGGGTCGGTCGTGCCTAAGTTCCGGAGCCAGATCGAACGTGGCGGTCCCATCACCGTCACGCACCCCGACATCACCCGGTTCTTCATGATGATCCCCGAAGCCGCCGAACTGGTGATCCAGGCGGCGGCCATGACCGAGGGTGGCGACGTGTTCCTGCTCGACATGGGCGATCCGGTCAAGATCGTGGATCTTGCCCGAACGCTGATCGAACTCAACGGGCTCGCCGTCAAGGATGCCGATCATCCGGAAGGCGATATTGAGATCGAGTTCATCGGACTCCGGCCCGGCGAGAAGATCTTCGAGGAGCTTCTCATCGGTGACAACGCATCTCCGTCCGATCATGAACGCATCTTCCGTGCGATCGAGGAGAGCTTCGATCACTCGACCGTGCAGAACATGATCGAGGAGATCTCGACCGCAATCGGCCGCCGCGATGTGGCCAGGCTTCGCGACCTGCTCAAGTCCTTCGGTAATCTCAAGGGTTCCTGAGATGTGTGGCTTCGCCGGTGTTCTGGATCCAAATGGTCGGATCGATCTCGAATCGGCGATCGCACGGACGGACGTCATTCTCGCGCGCCGCGGCCCGGACGGTCGAGGACGCCTCCTCGACCGTGAACGGCGTCTCGTCCTCGAACATCACCGTCTTGCGATCTTCGACCCGGGCGACGGGGGTCGCCAACCCATGAATTCCGCTTCGGGTCGGTATGCCATCGCATTCAACGGCTCGATCTTCGACCACCCCGAGCAGCGGAGCACCCTCGAGCGACTGGGTACGCGGTTCGAATCGACCTCCGACACCGAAGTCCTCCTCGCGGGCTTTGACGCCTGGGGCGTCGAAGAGACGCTCCGCCGTGTGGATGGCATCTTCGCGATCGCGGTACTCGATCGCCAGGAGCGACGACTTCTCCTGGCACGGGATCGCGCTGGTCAGAAACCCCTGCTGCTGGCTCTCGCCGCGGGCGCACTCGCGTTCGCAAGCGACCTGCAGGCACTCGAGACGCTCCCCGATCCGTTCGCGACCCGACTGCAGGAGATCGACGAGACGTCCTTCCGTTGGTTTCTTCGAATCGGCGTCGTCCCCTGGCCCCGATCGATCCGCTCCGGCGTCGAGCATCTTGCACCCGGTGGGCTCGCGACCGTCGATTTGAAGACGCTCCACGTCACGCGAACCGCGTGGTGGACGCCCCCGCTCCCGCCCCGCGACCTCACGACCCCGAATCCGGCCCCCGGGCAGTCACCCTCCACCCTGGAGGTCGTTCGCCGCAGCGTCCACCGACAGTGTCGAGCGGATCGCCCGGTCGGCGTGATGTTGTCCGGGGGACTCGATTCACGGCTCGTCGCGGGCCTCGCCTCCGAGATCGTCGATGCGGTGCCCTGCTTCACGCTCGCGATGCCAGGCGCCTTCGACGAGTCGGCGGAGGCCGCCGACGTCGCCCGCCGGATCGGCGGCACGCATCATGTGATTCGCCCCACCGATGCCGAGGTCCTTGCGGAGGTCCGTCGCGTCCAGGACATCACGAGTGAACCCTTCGCCGATTCCTCGCTGGTGCCCACGACCCTCCTGGCGAGCGCTGCACGGGAGCACGTCGTCGTCGCGCTCGGCGGTGATGG
>PKCT01000290.1 GCA_002862325.1 Phycisphaerae bacterium | reverse complement strand
GCCTTCCCGCCGCCGGACGCCACGCATGCCACGACTCGAGATCCTCAAGACCTGGAAGCTCTTCATCGGCGGGGCCTTCCCGCGCACCGAGAGTGGCCGCACGATCGTGCTGGAAAACGCCCGGGGCGAGACGCTTGCCCACTGTTGTCGGGCCAGTCGCAAGGACTTGCGCAATGCCGTCGAGTCCGCGAGAGGCGCCCTGCCCGGCTGGTGGAAGCGCGACGCCTACAACCGAGGACAGATCCTCTACCGACTCGCCGAGATGATGGAGGGTAGAACCGCCGAACTCGTCGACGCGATCCGGGCCGTGCCGAACGCGACCACTGGACGCGCTCCGACCGCCGCACAGGCCCGCAAGGAGGTCGCCGCGAGCGTCGATCGACTCGTCGCCTTCGCCGGTTGGTGCGACAAGTTCGCCCAGGTCGTCGGGTGCCGGAATCCGGTGAATGGGCCCTACCACGACTTCACCATGCCCGAGCCTACAGGCGTGTGCGGCGCGATCGCCCCCGAGGCGCCCTCGCTGCTCGGCCTGATCGACGCGATCGCGCCGATGCTCGCCGGCGGCAACGTCGTCATCACGATGGCGAGCGAGACCAACCCGCTGCCGGCGATGGTGTTCGCCGAGATCTGCGCGACCAGTGACGTTCCAGCCGGCGTCGTCAACATCCTGACCGGACACCGGGATGAACTTCTCCCGGAATACGCGGCCCATCGCGACATCGACGGCATCGGAGGCTGTGTGGAATCCGACGAGGAGCGTCGCGAACTCGAGCTCGGGGCCGCGGACAACATGAAGCGGGTCAAGGTCGCGAGGGCCGATGCCATCGACCACTTCGATCACGATGCCCGTCAGAGCCCCTGGACGATCGAACCCTTCACCGAACTCAAGACGATCTGGCATCCGTCGAGCGTCTGAATCACATCATCCGAACTCCGGAGTCGAATGCCGTGCGCATCCATCCACTCGCGACCATCGTCGCCCTGACCCTTCTGCCGATCCTCGCCTGCAGCACCACGGATCAGAATCAAGCACATCACCACCATCACCACCACGATCATGGTCATCACCACCACCATCATCATGGACATGGTCACGATCACAGCGTTTCCGCACCACCGACGGTCTGCAGTTCGTGGATGAGCGAGGATGGAAGCTTCCAGGTCGAACTTCTGACCGACTGGACCTATCGCATGGGCCCGACCGTGGAGGGTCGCGCCCCGTCGACCGGAACCTGGACCACCACGGAAGAGACGATCGAATTCACGGGTGATGCGGATGCATCGATCTGCGGCGGACAGACCGGTCGCTATCGATGGGTCATGGGTGACGACCGGTCATTGAGATTCGAGGTCGTTGAAGATCCGTGCGAAGCGCGTCGGACCCGCATGACCGAAACGTACCGGTCCGCATCCTGAACGCGGATCATCCGCCTGATTCTCGCCCACCGGGGTATCTAAGACGCGTCGGTCGGCGACCTCGACGGCGACGGGGTCGTCCAGGCCGGCAATCTCGGGGTGCTGCCCGTGACGTGGTAACCACGCGATCTTTGATCTGCGGATGATTCGGACGGCGGATTCGGCATCGTCGCGGATGCCCACTCGATTCGATACGATGGAGGTCGACCGGCGAAACCGCCCGTCGCGACCGCATCGACGACCCGAACGAGGAGAGACTTCATGAGTGGCAAGGCCTGGACCAGTGATCTTTCGACCCGCGACCTCTGGCTCCTCGAGGACCGAGGCTACGAGCCGCTCGGACTCGTGGTCGGCAACACCGTCTTCGCATTGGGTGTCGGCAGCGGTATCGCCGCCGGCCTCAAGGGCATGGCCCGGGGAGAGGTCCAGGAGTACACCAAGCTCCTCTACGAAGCGCGAGAGCTGGCGATCAGCCGAATGCAGGAGGAGGCGACGGCCCTCAGCGCCGACGGCGTGATCGCGGTTCGCATCGAGATCGAGAACATGCACGGCGGCGCCTGGCTCCACATCATGGCCATCGGCACCGCGGTCAAGCGGAAGGCCGGCCACGACGGCACGCCGTCGGGCAAGGGCACCGTCCTCATCTGAACCGATGACCGACGACCCGAAGAATCCGCAGGACGAAGCCCTCGATAACTGGGAGCACAACCCCTCCTTCCAGCAGTCGCCGGTCGACCACTTCGCACCGTCTCGCCTCCCAGCATGCTCGAAGCGGCGGGCGACGCTGCTCGGGATCTTCCTCGGGTTCTGGGGGGTCCAGCGGTTCTACCTCCGCCGCCCGGCCCTGGGGTGGTTGGCGCTGGTCCTCTGCAAGGGCGGCCTTCTCGCGGGATTCCTGATCTGGTTCCTCGGGGGGGCCGTGGTCCCCGGACTCGTCCTGGTGATCGGCGGACCGGTCCTGGCCGAAGTCATCGGCCTCGCCGACGCGATGAGCCTGCAGTCCGGCCGCATGTCGACCGATGGCGTCGGCAAGCCGCTCGCCCCCTGAAGCGTCCCGTGAACATGTCCCGGGGATGCCACCGAAGCGGCGTTGGACCGGCGTCGAGAAGACGGAGCGGACACGCTCTAGAGATCGAAGGGAAGCTCGACCGCACAGTCGTGCGGCTTGATCACGCGGCGACGCTGATTGCCGAGCAACGATGAGAGGTTCTGGGTACTCGATCGACCCTCGCGTCGTCCCCCACCGACCGCCGCCGGTACCCACATCATCCGGACTCCGCCGAAGATACCGAGGAGGCCGAGGATGATGGCTCCAGCCCCGATCAGGGCGGGTTCACCCTGCTTGTTGTCGTAGGAGAGGTACAGCGAAACGACCCCGAAGACCACGAAACCGATTCCGACGAAGATGGTCTTGAGCGCCTTGAGCATGCTGGTCATCCTGTGATTCAGGGTCGATGCACCTCCAATGTACCCGCGCACGAGCATCCAGTGCAGGATTTCCCTTCCGAAACGCGTCCTCACTACTACCATGCGTGGTGCGAGCGATCCCTCCCCCCGCAGGAGCCGAGCATCATGCCGACGCCCCACCCGACCCACCTTCTTTCGGTGTGCGCCCTCGTCGCGACGAGCGTCTACGCCAACGACGACACCATCACGATCGACGGGCTCTTCGCCGACTGGAGCGACCGCACACCGGCCGTGACCGACGGTGCGGGCGATGGTGACGCCGTGGACCTCATCGCCGTCTCGGTGGCCGACACCCCGGAGACGCTGCATCTTCTGATCGAGGTCGCCGACGACCTCGACCTTTCCGAGAACAACGAACTCGCTCTGCTGATCGACACCGACGACGACCCGTCGACGGGCCTGCAGCGGGAGGGCATCGGCGCCGAGATCCGCTTCGCCTTCGGCGATCGAGAAGGCTGCTTCTATCCGAATCGCACGTCGAATGAAGAAGCCGGCGTGCAGATCTGGCACTCGAACCTTTCCTTCCACGGCGCCCCGACGGTGACCTCGCGCCGCTTCGAACTCACGCTCGCCCGGGACTCGGTGATCGACGGCGACGTCGTCTTCGACGATTCGACGATCGCGGTGGTGATCGTCGACGGCCAGGACGACCGGATCCCCGACGCCGGCGCGATCTCCCACACCTTCGATCTCGACTCGATCCCGGGCGGCCGCGACATCTCGCTCGCCCGCGAAAAGCCCGGCGACGTGCGCCTGGTCAGTTGGAACGTGCTTCGCGATTCACCGTGGGACGGCGCCGAGGCCGGGAAGTACGAGCGCATGATCCAGGCGATCGATCCCGACGTCATCCACCTCCAGGAGATCTACCAGCACTCGGTCACCGAGACGCGACTGCTCTTCGGCGGTTGGTTGGGGGGCGAGGAGGGCGACTGGTACGCCGCTGGAAACTACGACTGCAAGACGCTCTCGCGCTATCCGATCCTTCACCAGGAGGCCCTGAGTGGAAACCTCGTCGTCCTTCTGGACACCACCGACGTCCTGGGAACGACGCTCCTCGCCTTCAACGCCCATACGCCATGCTGCGACAACGACGATGGTCGACAGTGGGAAATCGACGAGATGAACTGGTTCCTCGGTCGCGTGCGCTCCGGCCTGCATCCGTCGATCCCCGCCGACACCGCGGTGCAGATCGTCGGCGATCTGAACCTCGTCGGACTCAGTCAGCAGCTCGATTCGCTCGTCACCGGCGACATCGTCTACGAGTCGGACTGGGGCGGCGACATCGCCCCGGACGTCGATGGATCCGCACTGCTGGACACCCGACCACTGCACACCGAGGAGCGCGTCTCCTACACGTGGCGGAACGACTTCTCGAGCTTCTGGCCGGGTCGACTCGACGTCTCGATCATCTCGGATGCCGTGCTCGAGCCGGGTCGGCAACTCGTGGTCGAGACCCGATCGATGCGGCAGAAACGACTGAGCGAATATCGACTGCTCGCCGAAGACTCGTCCGCTTCGGACCATCTTCCGCTGATCACCGACGTCCGCGCGATCGGCGAACCGATCCTCGGGGATCTCAACGGCGATGGTCTCGTCGATGGTGCCGACCTCGGTCTCCTGCTGTCGGCCTGGAACCAGGCGTCCGATGCGTACGACCTGACTGGAGACGGATTCGTCACCGGTAAGGACATCGGTTTCATGCTCGCCGCATGGACCGGTTGAGGACGTCTCCTTCACGACCCGGAAGGGGTTCGCCATGGAAAGAATCGACCTCGACGAGAAGCTCGCGATCTTCGACGACCACTGGTCGCCGCGAATCGTCGCCGCCCTCAACGGTCAGGAGGTGAAGCTCGCGAAGTTCATCGGTTCGTTCGACTGGCATCGCCATCCGGACGAGGACGAGATGTTCCTCGTGCTTCGGGGATCGTTCCGCATGGACTTCCGGGCTCGGTCGGTCGAGCTCGGGGAAGGTCAGATGATCGTCGTGCCCAGGGGGGTCGAGCATCGACCGGTCGCCGAGGAGGAGTGCGCGGTCATGCTGGTCGAACCGGCGGGCCTCGTGAACACCGGCGACGCCGACGTCAACGAGAAGACGACCACCGGCGTGTGGATCTGATCCCGCAATCTCTTCAAGCGTGCCGAGATTCAGTTCCTGGTCGAAGCGTTCGTCGGGTCGGCCCCATTCGAACCTTCGGGACCGGTCGCCCCATCCAGGACGATCGCCGCGTTCAGCGGGTCGCTGGTCTCGGTTGGTGCCGACGGGTCCGACGCGAAGACCGCCCAGGCCCACGCGATCGGAACCCAGACGACGAGACTCGCGGCGAGCGCCGTGGTCAGGGACTGGGCGGAGGCGGGAAGGAGACGCATCGGCTTCGTCAGGATTCGGAGGCCGAGCGAACCCTGGGGTTCGACGACCGTCGGTGGTTCGGGCTCGATCGCATCCACCCCCCGATCCACATTCAAATCGGTCTCCACGACCTCGGAATCGGACTCCGACGACGTCCCCGTGTCCGATCGCGATTCCGCACCGGATGGTTCGGTGGAAACCGCCTCGACCTCCGGGGTGTCCGCCGCGTCCGATTCGAATGGCACATCGATCGTCGATTCGATCGACGACTCTTCGTCGGGCGCGGTCGGTTCGATCGTCGCCCGTGTCTCCTCGGCCGATGTCGGCGGTGGTTCGGTGACGACGTCGATGGGCGCAGGATCGGTCGATTCGACGTCGTCGATCGCCTGCATAGCGGCCGGCTCCAGCTCCGGGACGTCGTCGATCGGAACGAGACCGTCCAAGGTGGCGTCCACGGTGGTCGCGGTGTCCCGCAGGATCTGGCTCGGCGGGGGCTCGGACGCGTCGATGCCGTGTCCGATCGCAGCATCGATCTCGGCCATCGCCTCCTGTTCGGCCGCTCGAGCCTGGTCGACCGGTGTCCCAGTCGAGCCGACGTCATCGGAGGCCGCGTTTCCCACGAATGACGGCTCACGGGCATCCGCGACCATCTGCTCGATCTCCCCATAGCCGCGTTGGACCTTTTCGGAGAAGAGTTCGCTCAGCCGACGGCCGGTGGCCGTCGAGGCATCCTCGTGATCGATCATCTCCTTCGCATTCGTCTCCTGATCCATACCCACCAGGCTCACGGTGGGGGTCGCGACCGTGTTCGACTTCCGAGGCGTCCTGGCTCCGGTCGTCAGATCCATCGCGCCCGGGTCCCGATCCATCGACGCTTCGAGATCCGCGACCTCGGCGGCGAGATCCTCGAGACCCTGGGTGAGACCACTGACCCGCTCGATCGCGTCGGACCCCACGGACTCGTCCGTGGACTCACTAGGGGCACCCTGGGACCGACCATTGATCACGGCTTCGGCGTCCCGAATCACCTCATCGATCTCACGACGCGGATCCGCCTGTCCGGGAATGGTGGATTCATTGGAGGATGTTCGTGGATAGCTGGTCATCCGTATGTCCTTGTATCGACCATTACCTGCTTGGAACTGCGAGGAACGGGGTTTTGTGGTGGTTATCGCTCACCTGACAGTCTGTTCCCAAGGTGTGGGCGGGTTGTGTATAGGGCGTCTGCCGCATTCTCCGACCGTCCTGACCGGAACAACTCACCAGCACCTCACCAGTTCTCACCGAGAACACCGAATTCCGGCAGCGAAACCGCCGAAACCTTGATCATGCTCCATGAATCGATGATCGGAAGAGAGAATCCCGAGTGGTCGACCACCAACGCCACGACCGATCGGCGTGACGGGTCCCGACGGAAGGTCGATACCGAGGTGGTCGTCAACTGGCACTTCCAACCGGACATCGCAGTGAGGTACCGAACGCTCGACTTCAGTGAAAGCGGAATACGGATCGTCTCCACCACGCCGCTTCTCGAGGGCATGACCGGGGTGCTGGTCTCGACGCTCCCCGAGGGGCGATCGATCGATCGGGCGGTCATGATCGTCTGGACCCGGACCTCTGAGGTCCCGGGCATCGTGGGCTTCGAAGCCGGGCTCCGATTCTTCTGAAGTCCATGACTCGTCGATTCGGATCGTGCCGTCCCGGCAGGTGATCCGACGCACACGCCCCCACCACCACGATTCAAGACGACCCCGCCGATACCGGCGCTCGCCCGTCGACTGGACGAGCATGTCCGGATCGAAGTGTCGTATGAACCGGACGAGCATGGGATCGCGACTACCGTGGTGCGGAACCTCCATCACGTCGCAGGAGGTCTCCGGTTCCCGGGACATGACCATCGCCATCCCCCACCGTTGAATGTCTCCGCAGAGCATGACACCCCGTTCCGGCCAACCACCATCGCCACGGGCGTCGATCACGATCGAACCATCGTTGACTCGACGGGGGCGATCTTCCGAAGACGGATGAATCACCCTGAACCACCATCCCTCCATGCTCCACTCGTCGCCGCGAACCACCTCTCGCAACGGCACGTCGAGCTCGGCGAGTTCGAAGAGGAGTTGCCCGGCGGAACCGGGATCCGGACCCCGCGCGATCTCGAGGAACTGCGGGGAGATCACGATCTCGTCCACTGGGAAAAGCCTCACCAGATCCATCGCGCCGGAGAAGTGGTCCCGATTGGGGTGTGAAATGATGATCGATTGGATCCTCCGAACACCGAGCGCTCGAAGCGTCGGCGCGACGACCCGTCGACCGATCGACGCTCGGTGCAGGCTGCCCACGTCGTAGATCGTGGCGACGGGTCCCGACTGAATCACGATCGCGGTTCCATCGCCGACGTCGATCGTGGTCATCGACCGTCCGGACGACGGGCCGGCGATCCATCCGAGGATCAGCGGCGAGGAGATCACCATGACGAGCATCGCTCGTCCCCACCATCGCCTCGTCGCCCACGACCAGAGGCCGACGACCACGAGCGCAGCGATCGGTCCCACCCAGGCCAGGCCGATCGGAACTCCGCTCGAAACCGAGGGGGACACGGCGCCGATCGACTCGATCACGCCGACCAGAACGTCGACGCCGACCTCGAGGACGACGCCGAGAACATCGGCGGAATCCGGAACGACCGTCGTGATCGCCACGCACAGCAACGACATCGCCATCACGACGATGAACACCGGCGCGACGACGATCGTCGCCGGCACCGAAACAAGAGGGACCGATCCGAAATGGCAGGCGACGATCGGAATGGTCACCAGCCACGCGGACACCGATGCCGCCGCCAAGGATCGCAGTGGATCGACCACCACGTCGAACAGTCGATCACCCAGGATCCTTCGACGACCGAACCATGCACGACGAACGACCGGTCCCACGACGATCAGACCGAGCGTCGCGATCACGCTCAACTGGAACGCGACCCGATCGACCATCGCGGGATCGAACCAGAGGAGCACGGCGACCGCGACCCCGATCACCGACTCTCCACGCGGTCGTCGATTCGAGAGGAAGCACAGGGTCGCGATGATCGTCGTGGCCAACGCACGCCAGATCGATGGACTCGGCGCGACCCCGAGCGAGAATCCGACGAGCACGGTCAACGCCAGGAGCCGGACCCAACGTCGATGACGGCCAAGGATGACGAACAGACCTCCGGCGATCAGACCCAGGTGAAGCCCACTGACGGCGAACATGTGACCGACCCCCGCCGATCTGGCCGCAGTGAGCCAGATGGGAGGAGAACGGGGCTGGGCTCCGGTGAGGATCATGGACACCACCTCCCCGTCGTCGCCCACCGAATCCGCGAGCGCATCGACCCTCGATCGCCAGATCGACCGCATGTACTCGGGCAGCGCCGCCAAGATCGATGGCCACTGGTCGACATCGATCGGCATGGAGATGAGCCCGGGATGCGGAACCACGAGCAACGGACGACGACGAGCACCCGGGGGGTCGATGGAGAGGCCATCCATCGCGGGGGTGAGATCCGGCCATTCGATTCGGGCTCGAAGGTCGCACACCACGCCGGGCGATTCGAAGCCTCCTGGCCGATCGACCCGGACCGGAAGGACCCAGCCCGCGATCGAACCGATGGTCGAACGGTCGATCCGAACCTGGCCCCACCATGAACGCAATCCGGTCGATTCGACCCGCGGGGTCAACGCTCGGGTCCAGGTGATCGTGAGATCGACGATCTGTGATCGCGTCTCCCGCATCGCCGACCGGGAGTCGTCGTCGTATCGATGGGACAGGGCGCGGAATGAGAAGGTCGCCGTGATCACGACCGCGACGATCATCCATCGAAGTCGTCGATTCGTGCGACAGTGAATCAAGCAGGCACCGACGACCGACGCGGTCACCGCCAGTGACGTCGACGTCATCTGGGATGCAGGTTCGCCCCCAAGACGCATCGCGACACCACAACCAATGCCGGACGACAGACCGAGCACCACGCCGCCAATGCCACCACGACGCGTCCATGGTGAATCCCGCCCGGGTTCCGAGTCCCAACCATCGACATCGAACCTCTCCACCACAATCCTCGTCGACCGCGACGCCCGAGTTTCGGTCGACCCTAATTGTGATGCCTTCGATCAGACGATCCTCGAATCACGAAGAAACGCCGGATACCCACAGTAGATTCGACACGACCATCGCACACGGATCAATCGCGGTTGGACACCTCGACCAAATTCCGGAGGGTGGCCATCGCCGCACCCGAATCGATCGTCTCCGCGGCGAGACCGACCCCCGATTCGAACCCTTCGACCCGACCCGCCGCGACGAGCGCGGCCGCGGTGTTGAGAAGAGTGATGTCACGGGCCGGTCCCTGCTCGTCACCCGAGAGAAGATCGCGCACGAGGGACGCCGCCGATTCGAGATCGGCGACCTGAAGCGACTCGATCGTCGCGGCGCGAAGACCGAGTTCCGTGGGATCGATCTCGTATTCCTCGACCTCTCCGTTCCGAACGTCGGCCACATGGGTCGACGCACCGATGGAGAACTCGTCGAGACCATCGTGTGAATGGAAGACGAGCGCCCGAACCGATCCGAGGCGGGCATGGGCATCGGCGATCGGACGGACGAACCGATCGGCGTAGACGCCCATGATCTGCCGTCCGGCGCCGGCGGGGTTCGTGAGGGGACCGAGCAGGTTGAAGATGGTCGGGAAGCCGAGCGCCTTCCGAACGGGCATGGCATGCTTGGCGGCCGGATGGTGGTGGATCGCGAAACAGAAGGCGACCCCCGTCTCCTGGAAGCACCGTCTCTGCACCTCTCTGCCCGCGTCGACGTCGACCCCGAGTTCCGAGAGGACCTCGGCCGAACCACGTCCGGTGCGCGATCGATTGCCGTGCTTCGCCACCTTGACGCCTGCGGCCGCGGCGATCATCGCCGCCGCAGTAGAGACGTTGAAGACCTTGGGAGCGCCTCCGGTGCCCGCGGTGTCGAGCAGTTCGTCGGCGGGGACTGCGAGCTCGAGCCGATCGACCTTCTCCCGCATCACCGACGCGGCACCGACGATCTCGTCGACCGTGGGTACGCGGGTCGCGAGGAGCGCGAGCAGCGCACCCATCTCCGCATGGTGCGCGGTCCCGGTCATGATCGCCTCGAACGCTGCCCTCGCTCGTTCCTCGGGCAGGGTCCCACCGGCGAGAAGGTGGCGAAGGTACGGCGTGAGATCGCCGGGATGTTCGGGTCGAGCGAATTCGGACGGCGCTGATTCGGTCATGTCGAAATGGTAGCGGGCGGGACGGAAAGACACCCCGGTGTCTTGCACCGAGGCGTCTTGGATCACGAGGTTGTTCGAGTCGAATCAGGGCGTCCAGAGGGTGAGGAAGATGCCGACGTCCCCACCATCGACGGTGCCGTTGCCATCGAAGTCGGCGGAGCACTCGCCACAGCTGCCCCACTGGGTCAGGACGATGCCGAAGTCGGCACCGTCGACGATTCCGTTGCCATCGAGGTCGCCGGGAATACCGGGAATCGGGACGATCGCGATGATCTCGACATCGTCGACGTTCCAGCCACAGTACTGGACCGAACCATCGGTGGTACCCATGGTCCAGCGAATGCGGACGTCCGATTGACCATCGGCGAGGCTGGAGATGTCGAACTCGACGTCCTGCCACGAGGTGTCCTCGAACGTGGTGTCCGGGTTCTCGTAGATGTCGGTCCAGGAGTTTCCACCGTCGTTGGATACCCGGACGTACGCATGGTCGTAGATCGAACGCTCGACCCCTAGCCAGCGCTTGAAGCGAAGCGTCGTTTCCGTGCAATCCGAGCAGTCGACCGCATCGGTGGTGGCGTGGATCTCGGGAAGATCGTTGTCGTACTGGCCCGTGGCGAAGCCGACGACGTTGCTTCCAGTCGCGCCGCTCGAGGGGTCTCCACCCGAACCGGAGGGCGGTCCGTAGCTCCACCCCTGGCCACCCTCATTGAGGGTCCAGCCCGGATCGACGTCCATATTCCACGCCTTGACGACCCTCGGACCTGAAACAACGAGGATCGTGACGGTCGCCTCGTTCGAGACGCCACCCCCGGGAGCCGTGCCGCCGTCGGTGCATCGATAGCTGAAGGACGTCTCGAACTCGTTCAAGCCGGACGGTTCGAATCGGACATGCGGACCGGGGACCTGGTTGATCGAGTAGGGCACGATCTCAATGGTCCCGCCGGTGGAGAGGTCGATGAGATCGCCGTTCTGAGGAAGACTCAGGACCTCGTAGACCAGGGGAAGGGGCTGGCCGTCGTCGCTGCCGAGCAGTGAGATCTCGACCGCCGTTCCAGGCGCGGTGCCCACGCTCACATCGGACGCCGAGGGCGGAAGCGGAAGACATCCCGAGGCGCTGCTCGAGAGATCGGACGCGATGAAGTCGTCTGGGATGCCGAGTCCATCGGAGAGACCGACGATCGAGTCAGCCGACTCGATGCCGAGATAGGCGAGGGTGATCTCGCCGTCGGACGCCAGCGCCACCTGGAAGGTGTTCGAATTGCTCGTGTCGTACTCGGGCAGGTTGGAATACGTCACCACGAATCGATCCGCCTCGCTTCGATACGAGATCGAGCCGCCCGCGCTCGGGTCGAGATCGTCGAAGAGCATGCTGATGCGGGGCTGGTTGAAGTGATCGCTCGTCGTTTCGGTGTAGGTATCGTCGCCACTGGCGAACGTCAGGTACCCGTTGCTTCCGATGAAGACCGATCCATAGGAGGATCCGTACAGGTCGAAGGCGAACGGAAGCGAGACCGATTGGAAGTCGTCGTCACCGAGGGACACCGAGGTGCCGCCTGATGGATCGAACGGAAGCGAGGAGATCGACTCGGCACAGGGTGCGTAGTAGTCCGCACCCCCCACTGGAACGAACCGAATGGAAGTGCCGTCGAGATCGAACCCGCCCGAGAAGATCTCGGCGAACGCCTCGGGCGCTTCGGGAACCTCGAATTCGTCGCACCCCTTGGCCGGGTAGGTCGCGGTGTTGCCCGCTTCATCGGTGATCGTCACCGTGTAGGCATAGGTGGTCGCGTCCTCGAGTCCCTCGAGGACGACGGAGGAATCCAGGGCGAATCCACCGCTGCTCGCGGTGCTCCCGAGCGAGAGACAGTCGAGTCCGAAGTCGATGTCGACCCTCACCGGCTCCGCGGCGGTCACCTGGACCGTCGCCGTGCTCGGAGTGAAGTCGCCGACCGCGTAGGTCGGCGGACCCTCGATCGAGCCGTCGACCTCGGCCTGGCCGAGGACCTCGACGTTCGCGTTGCCGTCGGCGTCGAGTTCGTCGATGTAGATCACTTCGATGATCGAGCCGTCGGGGGCGTAGATGCCGGAACCCGAGGGATCGGAGGTGATCTGCGCGTTGGCTTCGAAGACGCCGGCGTCGGCCGCGACCTCCGCCAGTTCCAGCGAGAAGCCGACATCGAATTCACTGCGGACCTGGACCGTGATGGTGTCGATCGCGGTGTCGTCGAGATCGAGGTCGCAGTCGTCCACCACGACCGTCACCAGGGAGTCCGGCTGCACCTTCGGCGATCCGAATCCGGCCTCGCCGGTCGAGCAGCTGCCACCCTCCTCGTAGATGTCGGAGCGGTAGTTCAGGAGCGAGCATCGCATGCGGTTCACCTGCTCGGGAGTGAACTTGTTCATGCAGAGATCGTCGGAGTAATCCATGTAGTTGTCGGTGGGATCGGTGCTTCCACAGGTGCTCGCCGGTCCGCAACCGAAGTTCGGGCCGCTCTCCGAATTGGTGTCGCAGATGAGGTCGCTGCTCGTGTAGCAGGCGCCGCTGTCGCACCCGTCCTGGAAGGTGTGGAAGAGACCGAGGTAGTGACCGACTTCGTGGGTGAGGGTCCGTCCCTGGTTGTAGGGCGGGCCGTACGGGGCATCCTCGCCGTAGCTGGACCAGAGCACCACCACCCGGTCCTGGGTGCTGCCGGGGAAACCGGCCTCGGAGGGGAACCCCGACACGTAGCCGAGGGCGCCGCCCGCGGTCGTGGTGTAGATGTTCATGTACCGGGTCGGATCCCAGTTCAGGGCCTCCCAGTAGCTTCCACCATCGTTGAACCACGAGTCGTTGTTCGAGTTGGTGATGCCGTCGGTCGGGTTTCCGTCGGGATCCGTATCCGCAAGCACGAACTCGATGTTCGCGAAGGTTCCGGGCTCACCCGGCGTCCCCACCAGCGCGTTGAAGTCCTCGTTCAGGATTCGAATGCCGCTTCGAACCTGCTCGTCGGAGATGACACCCTGCGTGCCGGAGCTGTTGGCGATCACATGGACGACCACTCGAATCTGATACGTCTCGACCGATGGGGCATAGATCGGATTGATGGTGGTGGAGAAATATCCGCAGTCCGCGGGATCGATGCCTCGGAAGTGCATCGGTTCCCCCGGTCGAATCGGACCATCGACGCTCGGATCGGGCGCCTGACATCGATTCATCGGATCGAAGTCCGGTGATTCATGGAACGCCTTCCAGGAGGGGTAGATGTTCTTCTTGAAGGTGATCGTGCCGTCGGCGTTCTGCCATGGTCGCTCGATCGACTGGGCGGACGCAAGAGAGGAACCGGCAGCCAGAACGATCGCCGTCCACCGCATCGAAATCTTCATCTTTGAGCTCCTGAAAGACAGGTTCTGACGCCCCTCGAACATACCTCCAAATCGCAAAGTTGCCGATACGAATCGCGGTGAAACGCTCAAATGTGGTCCTGTAATCAGCAAGACCACCTGGCCACGCCGTTGATGACATCAACGTGTCAGGAGCCACTGTCCGTGACGGCCCCTCGCTGAATCGCGGGCACCCTTGATCGATGGTTCGAAGGACTGGTCACCACATCGACAGTCATGGCTGATCCGGTCGCCACGAGAGATCAATCCAAAGCAGTGGCGCACAGGATCTTCCACCGATCGATGACCAGCGGTTCCAGGTCCGCGGACGGGGGAACTGAACCGCATCCCGTGCATCCAAGACGTCGTGGATTCGTGATCCATGCCCGGCTCACGACCCACTAGAGACATTTGATTGTCATTAGTACATCGAGTACCCACCTACCGCCGCCAAAGAGAGACCCACTGGATGCGCAGCCTCGCCCTCCTCACTTCGTTCGTCTGCCTCTCCATCGCCACCCAGACGCATGCCACGATCAATGAACATTCGGTCGCGGCTGCCGAGGAGATCCAGAGCGTCGTTCAACCATTCCGCGTCAAGATGAATCGCGAGGCGATGCTTCGCGGCGCCATCGCGTTGGAGGTCGCCCAGCACGAACTCGACCTCGCCGCGACCGGTGACCACTGTCTGATCGAACGACTCCCCCTCGATCTGAGAACGCGGGTCGACCTCGATCTCCGACGAGTGCGCGTCCGATCCGAAGACGCGATCGTCGAACTGGTCCGTGGTGGGGAGACCATCGATCTCGGACGCTCGACCGCCAATCTCTGGGAAGGAGTGGTCATCGGGGATCCCGATTCGGAGGTCTTCATCTCGGAGAGTTCGGCGGGAATCTTCGGATGGGTGAAGGCCGCGGGCGAACGCTTCGTACTGACGTCCGGCGACCCCGGAAAGAATCGGAACCTGGTCGTCTACTCGACCTCCCGCATCGGCCAGGACCTCATCGAGTGGTCGCCCTTCCAGTGCGAGACGCCGCCGATGGTCGGACCGGTCCCCGAATCCGATCAGACCGACGGTGGCGGCGGCATCGCAGGCGACATCTGCATGACCGTCGACGTCGCGATGGATTCGGACAACGCGTTCCTCGGCACCTTCGGTGGCGACGAGGACGCCGCCATGGCGTACATGGAGACCCTGATCGCCGGCGCGAACGTGATCTACAAGCGCGACGTTTCGATCCAGTTGTCGATGGTGTACTCGCGTCTCTGGAGCGACCCGGATCCATGGACCGGAACCAGCTCCGGAAGTCGTCTCTCCGAGTTCCGAACCTACTGGCGCAACAACATGAGTTCGGTCGCCCGTGACACCGCCCACCTCGTCTCGACCGCAAACCTCGGCGGTGGCGTCGCGAACGCGATCGGATCGATCTGCTCGAACAACAACAGCTACGCCGTGTCGGGCAGCATGGGTGGTTTCTTCCCGACGCCCCTCGAGCAGCACAGTTTCCAGAACTGGGACATCATCGTCTTCACCCACGAGCTCGGGCACCTGTTCGGTTCCCCGCACACCCACGACTACAACCCGAACATCGACGGATGTGGCGAAGGCGACTGCGCCGGAGCCTTCGGTGGCACCATCATGAGCTACTGCCACCAGTGCTCCGGAGGCATCAACAACATCGACCTTCGATTCGACACCCGCGTCCAGTCGGTGTTTCGAAACTACATCGGCTCGCGTTCGTGCGTGAGCGATCTACCCTGCGTTGATGCGGACGTCGACTTCGACGGAGTGGGTGACGGCGATGACAACTGTCCCACCATTCCCAACGGAGACCAGGCCGATGCCGACGAGGACGGGACGGGCGACGCCTGCGACAACTGTCCGATCGACCCACTGAAGACCGATCCTGGAGTCTGTGGCTGCGGGATCGAAGACCTGGACGAGGATGGCGACGGCGTCGCGGACTGCCTCGACGGCGCGTTCGACGTACCGCAGGACTTCGCGACACTGGAGGAGGCGGTCGCCGCCGCACCGGCCGATGCGATCATCAACGTCGCGTCGGGCGTCCACGTCATCACCAGTGAAATCGACATGATCAGTCGCAGACTCACCATCCGGGGAGCGGTCGGACTCGCGGGGGGCGCCGCGACCATCCTGGACGCCGGCGGCGCGAATGGGATCTTCAACATCGAGAGCACCACCTCAAGCACCCTGTTCGAGAACCTCGAGTTTCGGAACGGAAACGCCGGAAGCGGCGGCGCGATCGACCTCATCGGCTCCTCGCCGATGTTCCTCAACTGCGTCTTCCGCGGCAACTCCGGCACCAACGGTGGCGCGATCTACGTTCGCGGCACCGACAGTCGACCCGTGTTCGGCGGCTGCACGTTCATAGACAACGTCGCCGCCAACCGTGGCGGTGCGCTCTACCTGAGACAGACGTCGAATCCCACCCTGGTCGACGTCGTGTTCGCGTCGAACGAGGCTTCGATCGGAAGCGCCGTGGCGAATTCCGGTCAAGGGGTCTGCGTGATCGAGAACGTGGTCTTCTGTGGACACGCGACGGCGACAACCAGTGGTGACGTCTCGATCGGGGGATCCTCGTGCGAGTCCGAATCGTGCGCCGACACCGATGGGGATGGTCTGCCCGACGACTGTTCGAGTGGATCCGCCTGCCCCGGCGACTTCGATCTCAACGGTGCCGTCGATGCCGCCGACTTCGGATTGCTGCTCTCCGCCTGGGGCGACGCCGGCAACCTGCCGGAAGCGGATCTGAACGACGACGGCCTGATCGATTCGGGCGATCTCGGCATCGTGCTGGTCCTCTGGGGCCCATGCGGCGGCTGATCCAGATCACCAAGACCCCGACCTCTCTCGGAGGGCCCCATGTGTTTCGGGGCCCTTTTTCGCTTCAATTGGTGTGAGAACCCCGCTCCAGCTCCGGAAACGGATGTCGCTCGACCGAATCACCGGCCGAACGCACGATCCCGCAACCCCCCGGAGATGGAACCAATGCATCGCACTTCGAAGATCGCCGCACTCGGACTCGCCACCCTCTGCACCCCGCTCATGGCGGACACGCCGTGCGAGGAGCGCGTGGCCTCAAACTGCGTCCTCAGCTCGGTCTATCCGTACAACACGATCTCGCGACTCTTCGTCGAGGATCCCGACACCGGCAGTCTCGGTGGATACGGCACCGCATTCCTCGTGAGTCCGCACTGCGCTCTGACCAACGGTCACTGCGTCTACAAGCGAAACAAGGGACGGTTCTTCATCAAGGACATCCACCTGATGCCCGGCGCCTGTCGCGACGGGTCCTGGTATTCGAACGACTACGGCATCCGGGAGGCCAAGCGGAAGCACACCAACAACAAGTGGACCGACACCAGCTACACGCCGAAGCGGGCCGTCGACTACGGCGCCCTGACCTTCGTCTGCCCGTTCGATGAGATCACCACGTTCATGCCCCTCACCTTCGGATACGACTCCGACTGGGCGGTCATGGCCGGATACGCGACCGAGGACACCCCCGACTCCAGCAAGAACCGGAACCAGTGGCTCGCCTACGGAGACATGCTCGAGATCCACGAACGATGGGTCCGCTACGACGCTCATTCGACGGGCGGCGCTTCGGGCAGCCCCGTCTGGAACTGGGCCTGGGACACCGCCGAGCTCGCCGAGGTGTTCGCGATCAATTCGACGCACTGGAACGACTGCGACGGCGGCGGTCCCCGACTCGTCTGGCAGAATGAGGACCTGATCCGGGAATGGATGCGCTGGGAACCGAGCTGGGCCGAACGTCTCGAGGCCGGTTGCCCCGAGTGGGCCATCATGACCTGGGAGGACCTCGCGGACTACTTCGCCCGGAACCAGGATCGCTTGCTCCGCGGAGAAGGTGTGGCGGTCGGCAACCCCGGCGCGATGGCGCCGCCGACTGGTCCGAGCCGCAAGAAGATGCAGGTCATCGAACGGGGCTTCTACGAGTGGTACGAGTACGACATGCGCCCGGGCGACCCCACGTCTCCGCGGATGATCCAGATGATCTCGGCGCCGGGCGCGCAGTTCCACGGCGAGCCGTGGTTCCCGGGGATGAACTACGAGCCCCAGGCACTGGGCTTCCTTCCCCCGGCGAAGGCCCTCGCCCTGCTCTCCGGATCCGCCGGTCGAGCGTCCAAGCGGACGGAGGGGATCGAGGCCGCGAAGATCCAGGCCGAGGAGATCGCGATCGAGCGTGAACGCCCCGACCAGGTGCAGGACGATCGACCGGACGACGAGTTCGACGTCCTGATCAGCTCCGATCTCGAACTCCCCTGCCCGGGCGATCTGAACGGCGACGGAAAGGTCGACGGCGGCGATCTCGGGCTGATGCTCGGAGCCTGGGGGACGAACGGTCCCGCAGCCGATCTCAACGGCGACGGAAAGGTGGATGGTGGCGACCTTGGACTGCTGCTCGGTGCCTTTGGAGACTGCCCCTGAAACCATCACCAAGATCGATCAATTCATATGCACCGCCCCGCCGAGATTCGGTGGGGCGGTGTCTTCGTCTTCGATTCACCCTGGGGATGATGGCGGGGACGACGGGGGGACCGACGAGACCGACGACGTCATCCGACGTCGCGAGTCCGCGCCTGCGCGATCAGCTTCTTCATCCGCTCATGCACGTCGGCACGTTCGGGACTGAGTCGCTCCGCCTGCTCCTCGGCGTGGTAGCTCGATCGCACGAGGGGTCCGCTCTCGCAGACCTCGAAGCCCTTGTCGAGCGCCGCGTCGCGAAGCCGGGCGAACTCGTCGGGATGCACCCAGCGATCGATCGGGAGATGGTTCCGGGTCGGCTGGAGATACTGCCCGATGGTCAGGATGTCGCAGTCGCTCCACGCCCGGACGTCGTCCATGAGTTCGAGGACCTCGTCCTCGTGCTCACCGATCCCGAGCATGATGCCGGTCTTGGTGACCAGTCCGTTCGCCTTGAACTGCTGGAGCACCTTCAGGCTCCGCTCGTAGCGGGCCTGGGGCCGGACCGCCGGATGCATGCGGTCGACGGTCTCCATGTTGTGGCTGATGATCTCGGGCCGGGCGTCGCAGACGAGCTGGATGTCCTTTTCGACACCCTTGAAGTCGCCGACGAGGACCTCGACACTCGTGTCCGGGCACGCCTCGTGGACGGCCTGGATCGTCTCCGCCCAGATTCGAGCGCCACCGTCCTTCTGATCGTCGCGATCGACGCTGGTGATGACGACGTGCTTGAGGTTGATCTGCGACAACACCTCCGCGACGCGGCGGGGCTCGTCGTCGTCGACCGGCATGGGCTTCCCGGTCTTCACGTTGCAGAAGCCGCAGCTCCGGGTGCAGGTGTCGCCGAGGATCATGATGGTCGCGGTGCCGCGGGACCAGCATTCCCCCATGTTCGGGCAGCTGGCCTCCTGGCAGACGGTGTGGAGACGGTGCTCGTCGATCAACGATTTGAGCTTGAGATAACCCTCGCCACCGGGGACCTGGGCTCGAAGCCAGTCCGGCTTGCGGCCGACTCGCATCTGCTGGGCCGAGGGCTGGTTGTCGAGCACCATGCCGGTGAGGGAGAGGCTCGCGGTACCGAGCGTGGATCGGGCGGTATCGCCCCCGAGCGCCCGGGGATGACGAGCCACGGTGCGACCGATCGCCGCGGCGCTGGGGCCGACGGCCTCGCCGGTCGCACTGGCGGTGGCCGGTGCCGTGGAGGCATCGATGGTCGTCTCACAATCCATGAGGACCCATTCTAGCCATGCAGGCAAGCGGGTTCGACCTTCGGGAAGGAGAGCCTTGCCGGTCCAATGAACCGGCTTCTACCGGACCTCGGGACCACCGGGTCGTGACCGGCGAATCGCATGCTGGTGGCCGGGCTTCGTGTGATCATTCCTCGAATTCGACGCCGAATGTCGCGGTACCTGAATCCCCCTCCCAACCACCCACTCGGATGTAGTAGGGAGCGGCATCGATCGGGAGATTGAGGATCTTGGACGTGTAGAGGGGGCCGTTCGGCTGGCAGGAGTCGTCGTCGCAGGCGACTCGGACCAGCGATCCGCACGCGCCCCGGTACACCACGACCGAAGTGTCGTACTCGGATAGGCAGAGAGTAAGGTTCAGCTGCCCGGGCGACGAGGCTTCGTAGACGAACCAGGCGTCGGGGGAATCGCCCCAATCGAGGTAGATGCAGTCCCCGTTCTCGGTTCGAAGCGCGAACAGGCCGAATACGGTTCGCACGATCCCCAGGATCCGATCAAAAGCCCAAGGTCTCCACTGTCGATCAGGCCGTCCCCATCGAGATC
>PKCT01000304.1 GCA_002862325.1 Phycisphaerae bacterium | reverse complement strand
CTCCGACGACACCGTCGCCATCCAGATCGGCGATGCAGTCCGAACACGCCCCCCACTGGATGAACATGAGCCCGAGATCCGCCCCGCCGACCATGCCGTCGCCGTCGAGGTCGCCCGTGCAACTCGAGTCGCAGACGACCGAGAGCAGATAGTGGAGTCCGTACTCGCGGGGCAGGGGTTCGTCCTCAGGGTCGGGCGGGTTCTCGGGATCGATCTCGTCGCACGGCAACCCGGAACGAACTACGCGATCGGCCACGCCCGGTTCGACCACCAGATGCCAGTCACCCTCGAGCGGTGGGGTCAACCGGAAGGTCGATTCGCCACACGCATCGACCGCCTGGATCGACTCCGTTCGAATCGGCCCCTCGCAGCGACCCGAGACCAGAAGCAGTCGACCGGGAAACTCCGATCGAAGCATCACGGTCAGGCCATCGACCCCGCCTTGGTCGAGCCTGTACCAGTCGACGTCCCGAGGCCCGCTGGTCGTGATCTTGCCGTAGACCACGTCGCCGCAGGAGACGGTCTGGGCCGCCAGATCTTCGGGACCGAACCCGCATCCGTCGTTGAGCCGTTCCAGACAGGGCTCGTCCTCCGAAATCGCCTCCAGAGGCGGGACGATCGGACACGTCCTCTCGGCGCCGACGCACCAGAGCTCGACCTCTTGGACGCACAGACGATCCCAAGTGCCGAACGAGCAGAAAGGATCGTGGAGGCGGATGAACTCGCAGCACGTCTCGTCGATGCACCCACCGGTGTCGTGGATCTCGAAACAGTCGCCTTCCTGGGGACACTCGATCTCCATGCAGGACGCCTCGGCGATCTTGACGCACGCCTCGTCCCAGGCGTCGAGGCAGCAGAAGTCGTCGACCTCGCAGACCAAATCGCAGCATCCAGGCTGCAGACACCCCGGCGTCTCGTGCGGTTCGTAGCAGCTCGGCTCTCCGGGCCCGCACGTCTGCGCGACGGCGGTTCCGATCGGTGCGCTCGTCGCCACGAGAACGGCCGCGAGGATTCGACCAGTCATCGCGTCGCATCCTCCGGCGTCCGGAGGACGCGACCGGAATGATCGGTCAGGATCTTCGCAAGGTCGCGGCCGTCGATGCGGCCGTCGGGTACGACATCCGTTATATCGACGCCGAACTCATCGACGGGTCCACGACGGATCGACGTGACCGACCGTTTCATCGGAAGCCTGGGATTCGCTGGAGCGCAGCCCGACTCCTGGGTCGTGAAGTTCTCGATTCGGTACAAGCCGTTGGAGACGAGGTCGATCGCCAAAAGATCGGGATCGCAGTCTCCGTCCAGATCGCAGACCGCGACGTCGCGGAAGAAGTTGTCGAGGAGGACCTGCTGGAACGGCTCGAACACGATCTGTCCATCGCCACCTTCGGACACCGGCACCGTCCGATTGTCGAGCACCGTCACCCGCCCCGGAAGCGCGTGACCCACCACGACATCGAGGTCGCCGTCGCCGTCGAAGTCGCCGAGATCGACCGTGAACGCGTATCCACCTCCGGTCGACGGCGCAGCGTCCTGCTGCTCGAAGGCGATGCCGTCCTCGTCGGTGCGGTTTCTCAAAACACCGACGTGGCTCGGGGAATCGATGAGGATCAGTGGAACCACCGGATCACCACGACCATCACCGTCCAGGTCGCCGGTGACGACCTGCCCCATGCCGCCGACCTCGCCGAGAACCCGGGGCGGTCGCCATCCCTCGGCCGCGTCGAACGTCCCGTCTCCCCGATTGCGCAGGATCTGGATCCGCGACGAGCCGAGACAGTCCACCACGAGATCGGGGTCGCCATCGCCGTCGAGATCGTCGGCCACCATGGCCTGCGGGTAGGGGATCGAGACGCTGGCCGCCGAGACCACGAACGACCGGGAGGTTCGGAACTCACCGGTGCCGTCGTTGTAGTGGATGGTGCAGGTCGGCTCTCGATGATCCAGTCCAGCAAGATCCTGATCGCCGTCGCCATCGAAGTCCGCCGCGACGACGCATCGAGGTTCGCGTCCGAGCAGAAGCTCGCGACCGGTCGTCTCGAACGAACCGTCGCCGAGGCCGCGGTACACCTGCAGTCTTCCCCGGAACGCCCTCATCGCGACGCACAGATCCAGAACGCCGTCGTCGTCGAGGTCTACGATCTCCGCCCAATCGGTCTGCCCCCCGACCTCGAAGGGCACGGGGTCGGCGAATTCGGATCCATCGTTGATCAGGATGTAGACGACGTTCGTCGCCCCACGACCGGTCACCACGACGTCCGGGTCACCGTCGTCGTCGAGGTCCCCCAACGCGATCATGGTCGGAGCATGGGGCTCGGGGAAGCCGATGAACTCGGGGATGAAGAGAAAGGGACCGTCGGCCAGGGCCGAACCCCCCAGACATGCGGCGGCACCCGCGCCCGCGACCGATCGTCGCAGGGCTCGGAAGACGTTCGATTCCACATGTCGATCGTGCATGGTCGTACCCACGATTGAATCGTACGACGGCCGAAGGCCAGTCGGTATGGGAATGATGCGACGTTTCGGTCGACCGGCACCCATCGAACGACCGTCTAATTGTTCGTCGCTCAGGCGCCCTGGTTCGACGAAATTCCCGGAACCCGGAACCTCCTCAGTCGGTCCCGACCCCATCTCGTTCGAGAAGCCTCTCGATCGCGTCGAGCCGCCGTTGATGGCGGACCTGACCGGGTTCCAGCACGAGGAGTGCCGCGATGTGCCGTCTGGCCGCGACCAATTCGCCGGCTTCGATCGCACACGCGGCCGCCAATTCCCGAGTCGCCGGATCGTAGGCGTTCATCCGCGCAGCCCGTTCCGCCGCGGCGAGCGCCGTGTCGTGATCGCGCGAACTGCGGGAGAGCCTCGCGATCTCGAGCGCATAGCTCGGATCCTTCACGCTTCGCACATCGAGTTCCTTCAGGTGCGGGATGGCGGTCTCGGGTTCGGTGCCATCGAGCGCCTGACGGGCCAGCACGCGATGCGGGAACGGATCGACCGGACGCGCCTTCGCATATCGATCGATCAACTCGAGGATCTCCTCCTCCGCGACGCCGGCCTTCAAGCCGCGCCGAATGCGCAACTCGAGCAGATCGGGATGGGACGGATGCTCCTGCAACATCGCTTCAAGGTCGTCGTCGCCGATTGCGAGTGGTGGCCGCTTCAGCGAGGGCCAGGACGAGGGGTCCATCGACGCGTCGCCATCGTCGCCGACCGATCGCGGTTCGCCGATGCCCGCCGAGACTCGATCCGCGATCCGACGAAGTCGTTCTCGTCGTGCCTCTACCATCGCCTGCACCGCGACAGAATCGGTCGTCCGAAGTCGATCCGAAAGTTCATCCAGGGAGGGATCGGGATCGAGTCCCCACTCGGCGATTCGTTCACCGGCCCAGGCGAGGAAGTCCGCCTGGAAGGCGTCGGTGTCGACCCCCAGGATCCGGGGGATGGCGTCCTTCTCCTGGATCCCCTGGTCGTAGAGCTCCAGCAGGTCGACCAGGGCATCGGGCCCCCACCGGTCGTTCATGAACTCGACGATCCAGGCGCCCTGCGCATAGGCCATCGCCCGGTCGCCCGGTCGCTTCGGACGAACGAAGGCGAAGTTGATGTCGGTGAGGTTGAAGAGGGTCCCCGTACGCCAGCGCTGGGCCAGCTGCTGACAGGTCTCGTAGGTTCGCGGCACATCCTCGATGCTCACCGCGGCGGCCTCCGTGAACCAGTGTGGAATGCGATTCCCGGTCTGACTGAGGGTGATCGTGTGCGCGTACTCGTGACGCAGCACTCTGAGCCAGTCGAAGAGTCCAAGGTGCTTCGTCGGTGGCCCCTCGCGAGGGACCTCGATCGCGATCAGAGGACCCGTGCAGGCGGCGATGGTGTGGATCGCCGGCATTCCGGTGATGCGGACGCCGAAGAACTGGTGGTCCGGCATGAGTTCGATCACCGTCTTGCGATCCGGTTCGTGCCTGAATCGCATCGCGAGGTCCTCGTGCATCGCCTCGAGGGGTCCGAGCATGCCGAGCGCGACGACCTCGTCGACGCCGTCCCGATACCG
This sequence comes from Phycisphaerae bacterium, assembly GCA_002862325.1. Taxonomy (GTDB): domain Bacteria; phylum Planctomycetota; class Phycisphaerae; order Phycisphaerales; family SM1A02. The sequence goes on along the minus strand of PKCT01000304.1, from coordinate 16,955 downwards.
AAGGATGAAGTGCTCGCTCTCGATGGTCTCGAACTCGTCGAGCTCCTCGAGCAGGAAGAGACTGAAGGCGGCCCGCTTGTGGTACGGATCGAGCTCCACGGCGCGCTCGAGCGAGACGCGAGCCTCGACGTCGCGGGCGTCCTGCATCTGGTTCATTCCCAGATCGATGTGCGGTTCGGCGAGGCGGGGATTTCGTCGAATCGCCTCGCGGAAGGCATTCGCCGCCCGCTCGTATTGTCGATCGAATGCGAGCGCACGGCCCGTCTCCCACCAGGCTCCAGAACCACCCGGACGAATCTCGTCGTGCCGTGCGAGCCAGTCGGACTCCTCCTGACGGTCGTATCGAATCGCGGCGACCGCGGCCCGCAACGCCAGCGCGTCCGGACGGGTCGGCTGCCGCTCGAGCAGATCGTCCAGCAACGACGCCGCGAGATCGGGATCGTTGCGCACCATCGCGACCCGCGCGCGAATGATGGTCGCGTCCGGATGGGAGATCTCCGAATCCTCGGAGGCCACCGCCGCGATCCGGTCGAGGGCGGCGGCCGCCCGTTCCGCCCCGTCGAAGTCGAAGGTGCGTGCGGCCTGCGTGCCGAGCACCCTCCAGGTCTCGGCGCGTCTGGGATCGAAGGAGATCGCCTCGTGGAGCGCCGGAACGCCCTCTCCCGGATTGCCTCGCCCGAGAAGGAGCACACCCTCGCGCAGCCGCACGTCGGGATCGAGACGATCGATCCGGTTCCGTGCGGCACCGAGGACGTCGAGCATCCGCTCGAAGTCCCGCGGGTCGCCGCCACCGGCGAGAAGTCTCGTCTCGAGGGCGGAGACCTCGGCCATCGCACCCTCGATCGACTCCGGCGTCTCCGGACTCCGTTCGACGACGAGGGAGGCCAGATCGATTGCCTCCTCCGATCTTCCGAGATCGAGCAGGATCGCGGCCTTTTCCGCGAGCGTCGGGACGTCGCTGCCCGCGTCGTCGAGGACTTCGAGCGCCTCGGGGGTGCGTCCCAGGCGGGTCAGGGCGATCGCACGAATCCGCGGTGCGGCGTCGGCGTCGTCAGCGATCCGGTGCCAGAGGCCTGCCCGCATCGCGACGGCGTGGGCGGCGCCTTCGACCAGTTCGAGATCCTCGGGCGTCCATGTGCCGTGTCTCACCCGAAGTCCGGACCGTTCGACCGGCGTCAGCCATTCGGCGTCGAGCGCCTCGATCACCAGCGGGTGGGGCGACGACTCCATCGGCACCATCGGTGCTCGCTGCGCGGCCGCCGATGAAACGACGCACCAGATCGGAATCAGGAACGCGAGGATGCCGAATCGACTGGTCATCTCGATTCGATCCTCCATTCGGACGGATCGACCTTGGGCGGGTTCAGACGCGTTCGCGCCTCCGTGTCCAGCGTCGGATTGGAACGCGGTTCGAAGAATCGAACCGCGACCCGGTCGCCATCGGCCTCGGTGACCTGGACCGAGAGCGGTCCTCCGTCGTCGGGCGACACCCAGTACTCGATGAACTTCGTCTTGCCCTCGACCGCGAGTCGAGTTCCCGCCTTGGGGACGAGACGGATTCCCAGATGCGGCGTTCCGTCCGGAACGAGATTCGAGGGGGGATCGGAGGCCGGTCCGATGTCGAAGGATTCGAGAAGGTCGGACTTTCGCTGACCGACGGGGATCGGAATCGAACCGGTTCCCAGGCGAAGTGGATCGCGATCCTCCCCCGCCTCCACGAGCCGGCGGCGAACGAGGAGCTTCGCCTCGTGGTCGTAGTCGTGGAGGACCCCGTCCCGATAGACGAAATGCTCGAGCCGTTCACGGGACCGGCCCGAGTCCTCGATCGTCCTTTCGAAGATCACGGCGGCGTTGCGTCGACCCTTGAGCGACTCGTTGCCCATAGCGGTCTCGAGCCAGACTCGACCGAATCGACGTTCGGTCTCGTCCGCGAGATCGTCGTAACTGTCCATGCGGATGCGACTCGAGAATGTTCGAAGATCACGGCCGTGCGCATCGATGCGATCGATGACCACCATCGGATCGGTCCTGGATGGGGTGGCGCAACGAACGACCCCATCGGGCAACGCCGGAGATTGCGGCGGTGTGACGGCGACCAGGAGCATCATGCCGGCGACCGGGAGAAGATTGATCGTCACGTGGAACTCCGTAAAGTCGGGGGCTTCTCTGAGAAGATCGACCCCGTCATCGAATGGTTCGCCCGAAATCCGTCCGGGTCTGCCAAGTTCACCGGAATTCTCGCAGACCATCCCATCCCGTGCCCGAATCCAGCCTCCGGAGCCCCTGCCATGCCCAACTCCCGTCAAGACCTGGTCGATCTTCCCAATGGACACCGGCGACTGGACACCGGATCTCCGTGGGAACCTCGGATGGGATACAGCCGCGCCGTGCAGGCAGGACCACTCGTCACCGTGGCTGGATGCGTCGGGCTGGAAGAGGACGGAACCTACGCCACGACGCTCACCGCACAGACCCGGCGGTGCGTCGAGAGAATCGAGGACGCACTACGCGCCTTCGATCTGGATCTCTCCCACATCGTGAAGGTTCGGATCTACACCACGAACATCGATCGATGGGAGGAGATCGCGGAGGTCATGGGCCCGACCTTCGATGCGACCCGCCCCGCCAACCTCCTGGTGGAGGTCGCCCGACTGGTCGACGGCGCCCTGGTCGAGATCGAAGCCGAGGCGTGGAGAGGTTGACCCCAACCCGCGTCACCCGCGAGCGACCGGCTACGTCGAGCCTGAACCGGAGAAAGACATGCCTCGTGCGACCGGCTCGAACGTCGTACGGATCAGCATTCTCTTGGTCCTCATGTCGGCCACCGTCGCGATGTCGTCGACGCGATCAGCCGAGGGGCACGCTCTCGACCACTTCGAGCCCGAACCCGTGGAGCGTGGGCCAGGGGCGCGGGTGGTTGGTGAGCAGCCGGAGCTTGGAAAGTCCCAGGTCGCGCAGGATCTGACTGCCGATGCCGAGTTCGCGCTGGTCCATCGGCACGACCTTCGATCCGATGCCGTCGGGACGGGCGAGATCCGGGGCGTTGACGTCCTCTTCCCGACGGGCGACTTCATGCAGCGATCCCGAGATCTCGGCATTCCCCGACTCGGGCCGCATGTAGACGAGTGCTCCGCGGCCCGCCTCGCGGATCGCCCGCAGACTCGCCATGAGATCGTCGCGACTGCTTCGATCGGCGTCGCCGGCGGCCACGCCGAAGATGTCGCCAAGGAGATCGCGTCGCTGGACACGGACCAGCGTCGGCTCGGTGTGCTCGACCGGACGGCCACCCGAATCCAGAGCGCCGACCCCGCCAACGCAGAGCGCGATGTGCGGCAACGCATCGATGCTGCTCCGCCACGCCAGGAGTGAGAACGTTCCCTCGGGCGTCTCGATGTCTCGGCCGCATGCCGGGGCCAGCCGCTCAACCATCGCCTCCTGGGCGAGGCGGTGTTCGATGATCTGTTCGACCGAACACATCTTGAGACCGTGCTCCACGCACATCTCCTCGAGATCGGGGAGTCGCGCCATGTCGCCGTCAGGCTTCACGACCTCGATGATCGCGGACGCCGGCTTGAGCCCGGCCAGCTTGCAGAGATCGACGGAGCCTTCGGTCTGACCGGTCCGGACGAGCACCCCGCCGTCGCGTGATCGGAGCGGATTGATGTGACCGGGCCGGACGAAGTCGTCCGCCCGCGCCTCGGGATCGGCCATCATGCGGATCGTGATCGCCCGGTCGCTCGAGCTGATGCCGGTGCCGACGCCATGCCGCGGGTGTCCGTCGATCGAGATCGTGAACGGCGTCTGACGGAGACTCGTGTTGATCGCGCCCTGAGGTCCGAGTTCGAGACGATCGCACGTCTCGCCGTCCACCGCGACGCAGAGATAGCCACCGCCGACCCTGGTCATGAAGTTGACGATCTCGGGGGTGACGAACTCCGCCGCGACCACGAAGTCGCCTTCGTTCTCGCGGTTCTCGTCGTCGACGAGGACGATGACGCGGCCGCCCCGCAGGTCGTCGAGGATCTCTGGAATGGTGGCGAATGACATGGTCGCATGGTAGCGATGTCGGCCGCGTGTCCGGATCGGCGTACCATCCTCGACATGGCCACCAAGAAAAAGACCGTCTCACCCTTCCGGACCTCCGCCGCCGACCGCCGGCGACACGAGAAGATTGCGCTCGAACTGACCTCGCTTCCGACCGCCGCCGGCCGGGAGCATCGGGTCCAGGCATATCTCGATCGCTGGCTCGCCAAACGGTCCCGATCGCTCGAGTGGACCCGGGACGCCGACGGAAACCTCCTCGTCACCCGCCGGGCGAGGACGAAGCGGCGACGCGTGCCCCCCCTGCTCATCACCGCCCACCTCGATCATCCGGCCTTCGTCGTCTCGGCGATGGACGATCCACGACACCTGACCGCGGAATTCCGCGGGGGGGTGCACGATCCCTACTTCGAGAACGCCCGCGTCGAGTTCTTCGACGCGAACGACGTCGCGGTGCGAGGCCGGGTGACCGAACTCCAAGGGCCGGACGAGACGTGTCCGTTCAAGACCGTCACGGTCCGGCTCGATCGGCGGCATCCCGACCTCGAGGTCGGAGACGTCGGTCGCTGGGCCTTCCCCGGGGCCCGCATCGCCGGCCGTGGGTCGGCCCGTACACTGCAGACCGACGCATGCGACGACCTGGCCGCCGCCGCCGCCGCCCTCTGCGCGTTCGACCGGATCCGCACGCGACGAGGTCAGGAGCACATCGGCCTGCTCTTCACGGTGGCCGAGGAGGTCGGCTTCGTCGGCGCGATCGGCGCCGCGACCAACGGCCTGGTCCCGAAGCATGCACGGCTCGTCTGCCTCGAGAACAGCCGATCGTTTCCCGAGAGTCCCATCCACGGTGGGCCGATCATGAGGGTGGGCGATCGCATCTCCGTCTTCAGCCCCTCGCTGACCAACGCGATCTCCGATCTGATGCGAACGCATGCCGCCACGCATCGGGACTTCCGGTGGCAACGGAAGCTCATGGCGGGCGGTGCGTGCGAGGCGACGGCATTCAGCGCTCTGGGCTTCGAATCGACCTGTCTGTGCCTTCCGCTCGGGAACTACCACAACATGCGGGACATCGACGAGGTCGTGGCCGGACATTGCCCCGCCAGAGTCGGCCCCGAGACGATCGGCCTGGACGACTACCACGGACTCGTCGAAATGCTCGAAGTGCTCGCAGCAGGTCTCCCGGAGCGTCCTCCATCGAAGGATCCCTTCCAAGCCCGTCTCCGGGACCTGAGGCGAAAGCACCAACGAGTCCTTCGTGGCTGAACCCCCGGCTGAGCGTGCTGACAACAGCCTTCTCGACTTGGCCAGGCCCATTCGGGGCCCATCTTCCAGTGGAGACGCTGGCTGCCCTGATCCACGTCGGTGGACGCGGTGAGCGGTATTCTTCTCGTCATGAACGTCGTGAACAATCCGCTCGCCCGCCTCGAGGATGCCGCCCTGACCGCTGTTCACACGGTCGGCGAGACGCATGCCGAAGGCGTGGACGCCAGCCTGAAACCAAGCGCGAAACCACAGTTCGGCGATTTCCAACTGAACGCCGCCATGGCGCTCGGGAAGAAGTCGGGGCGGCCGCCCCGCGAGGTCGCTGCGCTTCTGGTCGACGAACTGGTCGCGGCCACCGGTGGGATGGATGGCCTGCTCGAGGCACCCGAGATCGCCGGCCCGGGCTTCATCAACATCCGACTTCGACCGGACGCGCTTGCGGAGGCCCTCGACTGGATGGACCATGGCGAACTCGGCGTCGAGACCCACGTTCGACCCCACGCGGTCACGGTCGACGTCTGCGGCGTGAACGTCGCCAAACAGATGCACGTCGGCCATCTCCGGGCGACGGTCATCGGCGACACCGTCGCCCGACTCTTCGAACGGCTCGGACGCACGGTGCATCGACAGAACCACCTCGGCGACTGGGGGCTGCCGATCGCCATGACGCTCCACTCGCTGCTCTCCCGGCAGGCCGATCTCGAGGCGCTCGATCTGGACACGCTGAACACGGCCTACCGCGACGCCCAGCTCGAGGCCAAGGGCGATGCGCGAGGCCTCGAGGCCGCAAGGACGAACCACTGCGGACCGCATCGAATCGCGGAGCTCGAGTCCCAACAGTCGTCCGCGATGGCGGCGCAGGAGGCGGCGAGATCCGCACTCGTCGCATTGCAGGCGGGCGACCGGGAGATGGTCGCGGCCTGGAAGCGACTCATCGAGGTGACGATGGACGAGGTCTATCGCGCAATGTCGCTCCTCAACACCAGAATCGACTCGAGCTCCGAGCGGGGCGAATCGAGTTTCCGAGACAGCCTTGGGGAGGTCGTGGACGCCTTCGTTCGAAGCGGTCTTGCGGTGGAGGACGACGAGGCTCTCGTCGTGCGGTTCGAGGACCGCGAGCGGCCCATGCTGATTCGAAAGCGGGATGGCGGCTTCCTCTACGCCACCACCGACCTGGCCGCGCTCCGATACCGCGTCCAGGATCTCGACAGTGACGAAGTGGTCTACGTCGTGGATGCCAGACAACGCGACCACTTCCGCGACGTCTTCGACGCCTGCCGCATGATCGGCTGGGCGGATCTTCCCGACGGAACGCGGGCGGAGCTTGTCCATCTTGGCTTCGGCACCGTCCTCGGACCCGACAAGAAGCCGCTCAAGACACGGTCCGGTTCGAACTTCAAGCTGATGGATCTCCTCGAGATCTCGATCGAGCGTGGAACCGCCGCGGTGAAGGCCCGGGCCGCCGACCCCAACGCGCCGACGCACACGCTTTCGAACGATGAGCTCGAACGCATCGGTCGAGCGGTCGGAATCGCCGCCATCAAGTATGCGGACCTCTCGGGCGACCCCGGACGCGACTACCTCTTCGATCTCGACCGGATGATCGCCTTCGAGGGCGACACGGGACCGTACCTGCAGTACGCACACGCCCGGATCTCCTCGATCCTCTCCAAGGCCGGAGACCAGTTCGATCCCGAGGCGGCGCTCGTGACGGAGCACCCCGGTGAGCGTTCCCTCGCGTTGATGCTGCTCCGATACGGGGGCACGATCGCCGAGGCCGCAGCCCATCTCGAACCGAGCCGGCTCTGCCGCTACCTCTACGCCCTCGCCACCGAGTTCAACGCGTTCTACGCCGCCTGCCCCGTTCTCAAGGCCGAGACGGAGACCCTTCGAGCCAGTCGACTGCGATTGGCGTCAATCACCCGCCGAGTCATCGCGGACGGACTCGAATGCCTCGGCATCGATGCACCCGACCGAATGTAGACCCACTCAACCGACGAGGATCGCCCGATGCTGATCTCCGACGAACACCCGACCCTGCGAACGCACGATCATCCGCTGATCTGCCACAAGATGGGAATCCTTCGGGACGTCGCCACGCCGCCTCCCACCTTCCGCAGAGTGCTCGGCGAGGTGGCGGGGCTGATGACCTACGAGGCCCTGCGGGATCTCCCGACCCGTCCCGCCACCGTCACCACCCCGATCACCGAATGCGAGACCCGGGAACTGGCGGCACCGGTCACGATCGTTCCGATCCTTCGAGCGGGACTGGGGATGACCGACGGCATCCTGCGCCTCGTACCGGAGGCGCGAGTGGGACATATCGGCGTCCAACGAGACGAGTCGACCAAACGACCGGTCGAGTACTACGAGAAGCTCCCTCGCGACATCGCGGATGGACCGGTGCTCGTGGTCGACCCCATGCTGGCGACCGGTGGGAGTGCGACGTTCGCGATCAGCGACCTCAAGCGACGAGGGTGTACGCAGATTCGCTTCCTGTGCCTCGTCGCCGCTCCCGAAGGCGTCAAGGTGGTGCATGAGGACCATCCGGACGTGGTGATCCACGCCGCCGCGCTCGACGAGCGTCTGAACGAACATGCGTTCATCGTTCCGGGTCTGGGCGACGCGGGCGATCGCATCTTCGGCACCCTCTGAGGTAGAGCCAGACCGGCTCGATGGTGCATTACCCGTCGGCACCATCCGCTCCGGGACGTCGATCGGCGACAATCGCGGGATGCCCGAGAAGAAGAACACCGAATTCGATCGTCCTGGTGGCTATGCCACGCCGCGAGGCGCGATCCAGGTTCAAGCGGAAGCCGCCCGCCTCCTCCAGGCGTCAGACATCCGACTTCTCGGGGACACCGCCCCCGGCCATGAGGTCGCTGCCACCACGGTGCGGCCGGCATACGAGACCGCCGATCCGGATACCAGGCTCTACATCGGCGACTGCCGCGACGTCCTTCCGAACCTTCCCGACCGGGGCGCGGTCGACCTGGTCTTCGCGGATCCCCCCTTCAACTGGGACGTGCCGTACGACGAATGGTCCGATGGAATGCCCCGAAGCGAATACGAACGGTTCACCTTCGACTGGCTCGATGCATGCATCGACGTTCTCTCCGATCGTGGCGCGATCTGGGTGAACATCCCCGACGACACCGCCGCCGAGATCGTGATGCATCTCAAGCGTCGTGGGCTGACGATGGTCAACTGGTGCGTCTGGCACTTTCGATTCGGACAGCATCGAGACAGCTCGTTCATCATGAGCAAGGTCCACGCCCTGTACTTCGTGAAGGATCCGTCCAATCGGATCTGGAATCCGGATGCGGTGCTGGAACAGTCTGATCGAGCGGCGATCTACAACGACGCCCGCACGCAGGCCAAGACCAATCACGCGGGCATGCGGGTTCCGATGGACGTCTGGTACGGCCCGTACTGGGGTCGGGTCCAGGGCAACAACAAGGAACGCCGTCATCGCCACCACAACCAGATCCCGGAGGTCTATCTCGAGCGTGTGATCCTGGCGTGTTCGAACAAAGGCGATCTCATCGTCGATCCCTTCTGCGGGAGCGGCACCACCTCGACCGTCGCTCGCGCCTGGAACAGACGATCGATTACCACCGAATACGGCGAGGGAAACGCCGAAAGCGCGTGGGAACGCATCGCGGGGATCGGCATGCTCCGCAAGGGGCAGTCCGTCGGCGGAACGAGTGCGATCGGTGCCAAGCGATCATCGCGAACCAAGCACTGACACCGGAGGTCGGTTTGGAGCCACCCGACCCGAGCACTCCGGCCGGCACCCCGAGGCGGCCGCTACCCCTTGGGCATCCACGGCACGTCGGCGACGCCGGCCGCGTGATTCGCGGCTCGGCTCATCGCGAAGAGCAGGTCGCTCAGTCGATTGATCCATCGGACCGCCTGCGGAGTCACCGGTTCGCCATGGCTCAGGTGGACCATCAACCGCTCGGCTCGCCTGCAGACGGTTCGCGCCAGATGGAGACGGGCCGCGACCTCCGTTCCCCCCGGCAGCACGAAGTACTTGATCTCCGGTGCCGCCTCGGTGTAGCGATCGATCAGCGACTCCATCAACTCGACGTCCTCATCGACGAACCGCCCCACCTTGTCGGCGTTCCGTGCGCCTTCGGGCGTCGCCAGATCCGCCCCGAGGTCGAAGCAACGAGACTGGATCTGCGCGAGATCCTTCCGGAGATCCGGCGAAACCTCGTCCTCGCCGACCACCGCGGCAAGAGCGAGTCCCAGACACGCGTTCAACTCGTCCACGGTGCCGTACGCCTCGATGCGTGGATGGTCCTTGCCCACGCGATCGCCTGAGAACAGGGCTGTCTTTCCATCGTCGCCAGTCCGGGTGTAGAGCTTCATGATTCCTCGGGGTTTGGGGTGTTGGTCGGTTTCGCCAGGCCTTCGATCGCGGATTCCGGAAGCATCCCGTCTTCGGGATGAAGCACGACATCGGGATCGAGGACCTCGCGTCGTCCGTCTTCGACGATCGCGACGCGGAATCCAGGTCGAAGCGCTGCCGCGGAGATCGCACCATCGCAATCCATCACGATGACGGCGACCTGGTGATGCGGCTCGAGCTCGTACGTCTCATCAACTCGTCGGACGGTCTCCGTCGCGGAGTCGACCACCGATGCACCTCGCCTCAGGAACTCGGTCGCGAGAAAACTCGCGCAGACGCCGGAGATCATTTCCCCCGTTCCGGTCGCCGTCGCCTGCCCGACCCCGGGCACCACGTAGAGGCCGTGACCGACGATGGGTGAATCGCCGACCCGGCCCGGCACCTTGAATGGCAGGCCACTGGTCGAGCATCCCGCCGCCATGCGTTGGCCGCGGTCGCGCGCGAGCACGCCGATCGTGTCGTGGCCGGCGGGTGCCGCACCGTCGAGGCTCGATGGTCGAAAGAGACGCCCATCGGACGAAGTTCCGGGATCGACCGGTCGAAGATCCTGGGTCGCGCCTCGATCACGTCCATGGCGATCGTCCACCCAGGACTCCCAGGCCGTTCGCGCTTCGGATGAGAGGATCGATCGTCGTTCGAATCCATGGCGGTCCGCAAACCGATCCGCATTCTCACCGCAAAGGAGCGAGTGCTCGGTGGAGTCCATGACCCGGCGCGACACCGAAACCGGGTGTAGGTGGTGCCTGAGATCGCATACACCGCCGACCCGATCCGGTGCGAGCATGATCGCGCCATCGAGCGACATCACCCCACTCGAGTCGGGAAGCCCACCGAATCCGACGCTGTCGACGGCGGGGTTGGCGTCGGCGTGGGCGCAGGCACGCTCCACCATGTCGAGAATGGCGAGTTCGTCCTCACCCAGGCAGGACCAGCCCGCTTCGAGGGCCGGCAAGGCGAACGACCAGGTCCCGACGAAGCAGGGTGCATTCGATGCTGACCGAATCACACGACGGCCCCTCGAAGGACTTCTCGGAGGTTGGGGACCCTCGAGATCATGGCCGCTGGGAGAATCCATCCAGAATTCGGAACCAATGGAACCTCCCCTGCGAAACAACCGAAAGCGGATGCACTTCTTTCTCTCTTCGAATCATCCCATCCGCGGCCGAACGTGCCGGATGTTTCGAAGACCGTTCCGCAGGACTTCCTGCACACAGACGACCACGTCCACGAACGTCCACCGATTATAGGGACGTCGGGGGCGTGAATCCGTGGGTTTCGATCGTGCTCTTCGTACGGCGTGCTTCAGTTTTTATCGCCGTAGATCGGGCCGACCGCTCCCAGGGATGGGCAGTGTGAGCATTGGGGTCCACCATTCTGTCTGGCTTTGGAGTGACTTCCCATGAAAAAGAGACGTCCTGGCTTCACGATCGTTGAACTGCTGGTGGTGGTTTCCATCATCGCCCTGCTCATCGCCATCCTTCTTCCCGCCATCGGCAAGGCTCGGGATGCCGCTCGCATGACCCAGTCGCAGGGCAATCTGCGAAACCTCTCGGTCGCCTGCGACACCTACGCCGCGGACTGGGGCGATCGCCAGTGGACCGCCGTCCCCGACGACGCCGGGCTCGTCGGAGGCGATGGCGTCGAATACGGCGAAAAGGTCGGCTGCATGGGACAGATGTTCGCCGGCTACGACTCTGACGGCGATCTGTGGGGATACTGGGTCGCTGGACCGCTCTGCGGTTCGAACAGCGGCTACCCGGGACCGGCCGGCTACTGGACGTTCTGCTTCGACAACGTCTTCTCACCGCACGCCAGCGATCCGGGCCGAGCAACCTTCGGTGCGTATCGCCTGTGCACCGCCAAAGCGTTCAACTCCTACGTGGGCGACCGCTGGTACGACAAGGTGTTCTTCGCCCCCAAGGACGTCATCCCCTTCCGCCTCGCGGAACCCTTCTTCGACTATCCGGGCGAATTCACGCCGAACAACCCGCAGAACACCAGCAGCCAGGTCGTCGCCTACTCGAGCTACGTCTTCAGTCCCGCCGCGATGTGGAACCCCGAAGTGACCGCGACCTGTGGTTTCACAAACCCCAAGGGCGGCGCCCCTGCGGCCTACAAGAGCCCGGCGGTCGGCCTCTGCAAGTTCCCGGATCTCAAGACCCGCATGATCGAGCACCACTGGCTCCAGAACGCGGAGTCGGAGTCCAACCCACTCTTCTCGGGTGACGATCCCTCGTGGCTCTTCAGCCAGGGCTACAACTCCGCCCCGGTCTGCATGTTCTTCGACGGCAGTGTTCGAACCAAGGGTGTCCGCGAAGCGATGGACTCCGACCAGCGTGCCGCGAAGCTCGTGGACGAGAACGACGTCTGTGCCGGCTGCGATTCTGACAGTCGAGACGGTCCGGCCGAAGCCGGCCTGTGGAACCGCAGCTACATGTCCGCGTTCAACCACGGCAGCGGCGAGTCCAGCTGCACCTCCCCCCTGCCGAACAACGGCGGCTACGGCTACGCCCGTGCGTACGACAGCATCGTCTCGACCGGCATGCACATCGGCACGACCAACGGAATCCGTGGTCGCGACTTCATCGCCGTCTCCGAGTGATCGTCAATCCCTCCAGCCAGGGACGAGTTCATCGAAGGCCGGGACCCCATGGGGTCCCGGCCTTTTCGTCGATGGGTAGCATCCAAATCAGACCATCGAGGCTGGTTTTGGGACCTGACCGCACCCCTCCCAGCCCCGTGCGTGCACGGAAACAGAAGTTGATCCGTAACCCGAAGAAATTTCCTGTATCCTTTTGGCGGGCCAACGGGGCCTCCGAGTGTGGAGTTGGAGTACAGCCAAAGATGCCGATTCATCAGAGAGCGTTCACGATCGTCGAGCTCCTTGTGGTGGTGTCGATCATCGCGTTGCTAATCGCCATCCTTCTTCCGGCAATCGGCAAGGCACGTGATTCGGCTCGGCAGACCCAATCATCGGGCAACCTGAGAAACCTCTCGGTCGCCAACGTCGCCTATGCCGCGGACTGGGGGGATCGACAGTTCACCGGGTGCCCGGACGATCTCGGCCTCGTCAATGGGGATCCCACCGAATACAGCGAGAAGGTGGGATGCATGGGGCAACTGGTCGCCGGATACGACCAGAACGGCGAACTCTTCGGCGCATGGTCGGGCGGAAGCCTCTGTCCTTCGTGGATCCCCGGAGACACGTTGACCTGGAGTCTGACCTTCCACCTCCTGTACCAGCCGCTCTCCTACAACGTTCCGAATCCACCCCTGATCTTCGGCGGCTTCCGAGCGCCGAACAACAAGGGATTCAACTCCTACGTCGGCGACCGGTTCTACGACCCGATCTTCTACGCCCCCAAGGACGTGATCACCCGCGAACTGGCGGAGCCGTTCTTCGAGTATCCCGAGGAGTTCCACGTCCCCGCGAACGAGGATGAAGTGGGACGAATCGTCTGGGCGAGCTATGTCTGGAGTCCGGCGGCGATGTTCCACCCGGAGGTCCACTCCTCCTGTGGATGGAAGAACCCCAACTCCTTCCCTGCGGCGTATCGCTCACCCGCGGTCGGCATGTGCCGATTCCCGGATCTCAAGACCTGCATGATCGAGCACCACTGGCTCCAGAACCAGGAATCAGAGCGCAACCCGTACTTCGGTGGCGACGATCCCTCCTGGATGTTCAATCAGGGATACAACTCGGTGCCGATCACGATGTTCTTCGACGGCCATGTCGCACCGATGGGTGTACGCGAAGCGATGGACGCCGATGGACGAGCACGCAAGCTCCACGAAGAGAACGACATCTGCGCCGGCTGCGAGCCCGTCGGAGAGTGTCAGTACGGCACCTGGAGTCGCGATTCACAGTACGGCCCGACCGGCTACTACCAGGACACCGCCTACGACACCATCGTGGACACGAGCTTCCACATCCTGACGACCAACGGAATCAAGGGGCGGGACTTCCTCAGCCTGAACTGAGAAGACGCTCAGGGACTCCGCCAGGCACCGAACAACCACGCCGCCGTGATCACCCAAGTGATCGCGGCGGCGACCGTCTGCGCGACATACCACCCCTTCCTACGCTTGTGCCGCAGGATCGCCATGCCCATGAATGCGCCCGGCCATCCACCGAGCCACTCGAGCAGATGAAGTCTCGATTCGGGGACGCGCCATCGCCCATGTCGCGCGCGGCTCTTGTCGATCGCAAACATGACGAAGGAAACGCAGCTGAGAATGAAGACCCAAGCGACTATCAGGACGAGTATCAGCGTGGAACGATCTATCTCAACCGGCATCGCCGATCACCTCCCCCACGGCCCAGACCAGTCCGCCGGTCGCCACGAGCCCCAGAACCCCGGCGAGAACCGCCACCTTGAGACGGAATCGTCTGTTCATCCTGAGGTCCACCCAGTACCGACCGTCTTCCGTCCGAACCACCCTCCCCTGACGAACCGCAGGCTCGACGACGTACGACCTGGGGATACCGATGCGATTCAAGCGCCTCGCGGTCTCCGGAGAGGTGGCTCCGGACCGGATCAACTTCGCGACGGGTCCCGGAGGCTGCTTGAGCATCATGACCACGATCGCCAGGGGCATCATGATCATTCCAAGCGAACCGAGGGTTCCTGCGCCACCAGATCCGAACGGCATGGCCGATCTCCTTGCACTTCGCGTCTGAACGAAGACGCGGCGTCGAGACGGATCCGTCCCGACGCCGCGATTCTTGACTCGTTGCCGACGATGTCGGCGGGGTTCAGAAGTCCATGTCCTCCATGCCGGCTCCGGCACCGGCCTTCTCCTTGGACTCCTTGATCTCGGTGATCGCACAGTCGGTGGTGAGAAGCAGACCGCTGATCGACGCCGCGTTGTGAAGGGCGACTCGTTCGACCTTAGTCGGCACGATCACGCCGTCCTTGACGAGGTCCCCGTACTCGCCGGTCATCGCGTTGAATCCGAACGCATCGCGATCGTCCTCTTCGACCTTCTGGGCGACGATGGATCCGTCGAGACCGCAGTTCGAGGCGATCTGCTTGATCGGTGCGACGAGGGCGCGATGCACGATGTCGCAACCAATCTTCTCGTCACCGGTCGCGGCCTTCCGAGCCTTCTCGATGGCGCGTCGAGCTCTCAGCACGGCCACACCACCACCGGGCAGGATGCCCTCTTCGACCGCGGCACGGCACGCGTGGAGAGCGTCCTCGACACGGGCCTTCTTCTCCTTCATCTCAACCTCGGTCGCCGCGCCGACGTTGATTTGGGCGACACCACCGGCGAGCTTCGCGAGACGCTCCTGGAGCTTCTCGCGGTCGTAGTCGCTCGAGGTGTTCTCGATCTGAGCCTTGATCTGATCGATCCGGCCCTTGATGTCGGAGGTCTTGCCGGCACCTTCAACGATCGTCGTGGTGTCCTTGGTGATGGTGACCTTCTTGGCGCGACCAAGCTCGTTGATCGCGAGCTTCTCGAGATCGATGCCGAGCTCTTCCATGATCGCGGTGCCACCGGTGAGGACCGAGATGTCCTCGAGCATGGCCTTGCGACGATCTCCGAATCCCGGAGCCTTAACCGCCACGACCTTGAGGACGCCGCGGAGCTTGTTGACGACCAGGGTCGCCAGGGCTTCACCTTCGATGTCCTCGGCGATGATGAGGACGCTCTTGCCCGACTCGGCGACCTTCCCGAGCACCGGGATGAGGTCCTTGGCCGAGGCGATCTTCTTCTCGTGGATCAGGACGTAGCAATCTTCGAGGACGCACTCCATGTCGGTGGTGTCCGTAACGAAGTGGGGACTGAGGTACCCCTTGTCGAACTGCATGCCCTCGAGCAGCTCGACCTCGGTCTCCAGACTCTTGCCTTCCTCGACCGTGATGACGCCGTCCTTGCCGACCTTGTCCATCGCTTCCGCGATGATCTTGCCGATCGTCATGTCCTGATTCGCCGAGCACGAACCCACTTGGGCGATCTCGGTCGAATCGCTGACCGGCTTGGACATTCCCTGGAGGTCGGAGACGACCGCCTGAACCGCTTGATCGATGCCACGCTTCACCGCGTTGGCGTTGGCGCCGGCGGTGATGTTCTTGAGTCCCTCTTGGAAGATCGCTTCTGCGTAGACCGTCGCGGTGGTGGTGCCGTCACCGGCGTCCTTGCTGGACTTGCTGGCGACTTCCTTCACCATCTGAGCACCCATGTTCTCGTAGGGATCGGCGAGTTCGATCTCCTTCGCGACGCTCACGCCGTCCTTGGTGACCGTGGGGGCACCGAAGGACTTCTCGAGCACGACCACTCGACCGGAGGGGCCGAGGGTGACCTTCACCGCCTTGGCGAGCTTCTGAACGCCACGGAGAATCCGCTCGCGTGCGTCGTTGTCGTAGGCAATCTGCTTGGCAGCCATTGTGTGTTCCTTGTTCTCTATCGCGTCGTTCTGGTCGACGTGGGGTTTAGGGTTTCTTCGGAAGATCGATCTCGATCCAGGCCACTCGGGCCGAGTTCACCACGAACTCCCGATCACCGTCGGTGAGCTTGAGAAGGCCGTCGTCCTCCACCGGTATGAGCACCGCGCCGTCAACGACGAGGGTCTGTCCGGCGGCGAAGGTGATGCGAACCGTTCGCTTTCCGTCGAGCCGAGAGAAGGCAGTCCGGAGTTCGTCGGGTTGCATCCAGGGCCTCCGATGCTCAGTCGACGATTCCGAGGATGTCGTCCTCGGTCATGATGAGATACTCCGAACCGTCGATCTTGATCTCGGTTCCGGCGTACGAACTGAAGATGACGGTCTCGCCCTTCTTCACAGTGAACGGAAGGTAATCACCGGTGTCCTTGTTGAGGTTGCCATCGCCGAGGGCGATGACCTTTCCGGTCTTGGGCTTGTCCTTGGCGGACTCCGGGAGGAAGATTCCGGACTCGGTCTGAGTCGCGGCTTCCTCGCGCTGGACGATAATCTTGTCGCCGAGCGGTCGAACGTTCATGCTTCTCACTCCATTGAAACGAAGGGGAAAGAGGGGGAAAGAAACGGGGTTGGCGGCTCGTCAGACGACGGGCCATCGATCCGCGTAGTGACGACGCACCACGCGGCGGAGGGTCTCGAGCATCGACTCGAGCCCGAGAGGACGATCCAGGACGGCGAACACGCCTTCCCGAAGTGCTTCGCTCAGGCCTCGCTGACTCTCGCGGCGGCTCGCCTGAGCCGGCCTGAGCAGGACGATCGGAGGGGCCGGCTCGATGCGGCGAAGAAGCTGG
>PKCT01000166.1 GCA_002862325.1 Phycisphaerae bacterium | reverse complement strand
ACCACCCCACCATCCTCATCCGATCGATCGTCGCCGGCGGTGTTCGGCGCGGTACGGACGACTCACGGCGGTACGACGTGTACCTCGACTCGGTATCGACGGCTCCGCAACTCGTCGACGCTCCACCGTCTCTTCGAATTCGTCAGACCAATGATGGCCTGGCCCTCTCGGTCGTTCTTGCCAGCATCGCCAGAAATCCGACGGACGACCGATTCCAGCTGACGATTCGGAACCTGCCGACGGATCAGATCTCCACGCAACTCGTCGATGCGGATTCCCCGCCCTTCTCAGAAGGACGCCTCAATGCGAAGATCGACGGACGAATGCTGCTCGGACCCCCCATCGAGATCGCCGCGCCGATCGATGTCGAGCTGCTCGATTCCCGCATTCGGATCGGCGGCGAGGAAGCCACCATTCCACGCCTGACGCTTCGACTCGACGTGGGCGGCGAACTCTCCGATCCCGCGATCGCCCTCGACGAGGAGACGCTCGCCGAGAGTCTTCAGGAAGCCGGACACGCCGTACTCGCCGAAAAGGCTCGATCGGAAGCGGAGAAGCACCTCGACGATGGCATTCAACGTCTCGAGGAGAAGGTCGGCATCGAGATCCCCAGCGAGGTGAGAGACGGAATAGGTGAAGCCCTCGAGAACGGCCTCGGCGAACTCTTCGGAGGGGGAAGGAAGAAACCCTGATCACCATCGCAGACCAGTCCCCTACCTTCGGAAACAAGAGAGCCATGCCCACGATCGAAACCGTCAGATCGGAATTTCCCGCGCTCGCGGGCGAGACCGTTCTTCTCGAGAACGCAGGGGGTTCGCAGGTGCCCATCGGGGTGGTCGATGCGATCAGGAACCATCTGCTCCGGGACTACTGTCAACTCGGCGCCGGATATCCCGCGAGCGACCGCGCCACGGAGACCGTCGATCGTGCGCACAGATTCATGAACCGATTCGCCGGCGGCGACGGAATCGGAAGGACGATTCTTGGATCGAGTTCGACGTCGCTGATGCACATGCTCGCGCACGCGATGGCCGATTCGATCCGTGCCGGCGACGAGGTCGTGGTATGCGAGCAGGGCCACGAAGCGAACATCGGATGCTGGTTGCGACTTCAGGAACGGGGCGCGGTGATCCGCTGGTGGAGCGTCGACCCCGAGACCGGTCGCCTGTCCCTGGACGAACTCCGACAGGTCCTGGGACCTCGAACGAGACTGGTCGCGTTTCCGCACGTATCCAATCTTCTTGGAGAGATCGTGGACGTGGAGGCGGCGACCCGACTCGTCCACGAGGCCGGCGGTCGCGTGGTGGTGGACGGTGTCGCCTTCGCACCCCACCGTGCCATCGACGTCGAGGCCTGGAAGACGGATTTCTACGTGTGGAGCACCTACAAGGTGTTCGGACCACACATGGCGGCGGCGTTCGGTACCGACGAAGCGATCGCCGATCTCCGAGGCCCGAATCACTTCTTCATTCCCGATGACGAGGTGCCGTACAAGTTCGAACTCGGTGGCGCCAGTCACGAGGGCTGCGCCGGACTGTGTGCATTGGCGCCGTATCTCGGCATGCTTGCCGGACGTGACGACATCGACGCCGACACGTGTGAACGAGCGACCATCGAGGACGCGTTCGAAACGATCACGAACCTTGAACGACCTGTTCAGGAACGAATCCTCGAGCGGCTTCATGCGCACCGACACCTTCGAATCGTCGGGCCAGGCGACTCGGATACGAATGTACGCGTTTCGACGGTGTCGTTCGTTCACCCGGGAATCAGTTCTGGAAAAATATCCAGCGCTGCGCACGCGCTCGGCTTTGGAATACGACACGGTCACATGTACGCGCATAGACTTTGTGAACGACTTGGAATTCCCCTGGACGACGGGGTGGTCAGAATCTCGCCCGTGCACTACAACACGACAGCGGAAATCGACCGGCTCTTCGATGGACTCGATCGCATGCTTACGGTGTAGTCGAATGCGCCTCGAGCGATGCGCTCGAGATTCGTAAAAGACGCAGAGGAGTTCGAGAAGAAACCGGCGTTCGACCGATTCAAACGTGTGATGAGAAGCAAAGTCTCCGCAACCTTGCCCGACGATGATGGTGCTGCGTTCCGTGTCCTCGAGGTCACGGCGCAGGATCTCCGTCCCGCGCTGTCGTCCACCACCGATGCGAAACCGTCCGACGACGTTCCACCGATCGAATTCCTCCAGGCGGCTCGCCAAATGCTGCTTTCCGAGCATGGCCCCTGCGTGGCCGCGCAACCCGATCTCCTGCTGGCCACCGCCCAGGAACTCTGTCGCCGGGATTCCTGAGGAAACGGGCCCCAAAACAACACATACCGGACGTTCGAATCCCAGCGCGTCGCGGGTACCATGGATATCTCGTTTCCTTTTTCCGAGGTCCCCATGAGCATCGCTACTTCGATCGATCCCAAGCAGGTCCACGACATCATCGGACGCCATCAGCTCGCCGATGGCTACGACATGGTTCTCGACATCGAGAAGTCCCACGGCCCCTGGCTCCACGACTCCGCTCGAGGCGAGGATTTTCTGGACTGCTTCACGTGCTTCGCATCCTGGCCCCTCGGCTACAACCACCCAGGACTCGACGAACCCGAATTCGAAGCCGAACTGCTCCGGGCCGCGAAGTGCAATCCGTCGAACGCCGACCTCTACTCTCGGGAAATGGCCGCGTTCGTCGAGGCGTTCGCGACGCACGCGTCGCCCGAAGGCTTCGATCATCACTTCTGGATCGCCGGTGGATCATTGGCGGTCGAGAACGCGATCAAGACCGCATTCGACTGGAAGGCCCGTCGTCTGGGGCGAACCGACTTCACGGACGATGTCAACGATCTGATGGTCGTGCATTTCCAATACGCGTTCCATGGACGTTCGGGCTACACGATGAGCATGACCAACACCCTTCCCGACAAGGTTGGGTTGTTCCCCAAGTTCCATTGGCCTCGTATCTCGAGCCCTGCGATCGAATTCGATCTCGACGGCAACATCGCCAACGACGTTGCGGCACTCGAAGCCGCGACCCTGGCGGAGCTCGAGACCTTCCGATCAAGCTGCCCCGCGGGCGGCGACAAGATCGCGGCCGTTCTGATCGAACCGATCCAGTGCGAAGGTGGTGATCGTCACTTCCGTCCCCATTTCATGCAGGGCCTTAGGGACTTCTGCGATCGTGCCGACGCTCTGCTCTGCTTCGACGAGGTCCAGACCGGATTCTTCGGAAGCGGAAAGCCGTGGATGTGGCAGCATCACGGCGTCGCCCCCGACGTCGTCGCCTTCGGAAAGAAGGCCCAGGTATGCGGCATCTACGCAGGCAAGCGGGTCGACGAGGTGAAGGAGAACGTCTTCGAGCGCTCCAGTCGAATCAATTCCACTTGGGGATCGAACCTCGTCGACATGGTCCGATCCCGACGATTCATCGAGCTGATCATGGCCAACGACTACGTGGCCAACACCGCGTCCCGCGGTGAACAGATCCTCGCGGGACTTCGGCGCATCGCGAAGGACACCGCGGCGTTCACGAATCCGCGTGGGCTCGGTTCGCTCCTGGCCGTCGACTTCGCCGACGGAGACGCCCGAGACGCGGCCATCGCGCGATGCTACGCCGAACGTCTCCTGGTTCTCCCCTGCGGACCGAGATCGCTTCGATTGAGGACACCGCTGAACATCGAGGCGTCCGATGCCGACGAGGTCCTCAACCGACTCGAATCCGCGGTCAAGTCCTGACGCCGATCGGCGACCAAAGATGAACAAGCACCCGTCCGATCCGGACGGGTCCTTTGATTTCCGGGTGTCGGGCGTTCCGACGATCCTCGATCAATCCCAGCGGAAGACGCCCTTCTTCCAGGCGTACACGTAGGCGATGATGCTGGTCGCGATGAAGAACAGGATCCGGCCGAGGAAGAGCGCGCTCTCCGCGGACCCCGGTTCGAGCTTCGTGTAGGTGACCGCCCAGGGATACAGGAAGATGATCTCGACGTCGAAGACCAGGAACGTCATGGCCAAAATGTAGAAGCGGACGTTGAACCGCTTTCGGGCCGACCCGATGGGATCCATCCCGGACTCATAGGCGAGCCCCTTGACCGCACCGTCGGCCTTGGGACCGATGATCGAGGTCATGACAAGATTGGCGACAATGAAGAGGAACGCCATGACGATGATCACGGCCACCGGGAGGTAGCTTGCGATGCCGTCGATGGCGAGGCTGATCGGGGTGACGGTCGACATGAAACGCTGCTTGCCTGGGGGGTCGGGGATGGGGCGTCGTCGCTCCAGGAGACCTCTTCAGGATACCCCAGCCCGTGCCGGCCGTGGCCTCACCGTCGCGGGTGTTCGCTTGCACGGCCCCGACCTGCGAGAAGGCCTGCGGCGATCAGGCTCAGCGCCAGGACCCCACAACCAAGAGCGGCCCCCAGAGCGACCAGCCGCGTCGACCGATTGAGCTCGACGACCAGACGCTCCTCCTGCCGAAGAAGAAGCTCCGAGACCGCCAGCCGTTCGGCCTGAAGCGCGACGATCGTGTCCTGTCGCTGACGATCGATCTCGCTCGCGATTCCGTCCGATAGACGATTGAGCTTCCCTTCGAGCCCGCGATCGAGTTCCTCCACCGCGACAGCCAGTTCCTTCATCCCGTCCCCAAGTCGAGCGAGCCCGATGAGGGCGGCCGCGACCGCCGGTTCCCGGAGAACGCCGTGGATCGCGGACTCCAATTGCCGCCGAACGTCGTCGGGGAGCGAAATCAGCGCCTCGTGCAATCGTGCATACGCGGCATTCGCGATGAATTGCGTACTGGCCAGCACCTCAAACGTGTCCCCGATGCGATCGGTGTCTTCGGCGACCACCACGATGGGCGAGATCCGCGAAAAATCGACCGTGGTGATGGGGTGCTCCTCCACCCACTTCAGGATCCGCCCGTCCCGCGCAGCTTCGCGATCGATGATGATCTGATCGATCGCTTGGTAAAAGCACACCCCGATCCGGTCGAGCGTCGCCGCGAGGGCATCGCGATGCGATCCGAACGCCGCGGCCCCTGATTCCGATCCGACGAATTCTTCCAGTTGCGCGAGCAGGATCCAGCTGTCATAAGCCGCGGGTATCGGTTGAAGACGGAGACCTGCCCGACGGATTCCGGCGATCGCCGCGTTCTCGAAGCTTCGAAGGTTCCTCCGCTCCTCCTCGTTCAACGTCTGGGCCGTGATCTCGTCCACGCCACCTCGCATCAACTCGACCGCCGAGGAGACGTACTCCTGCATCAGAAGTTGTGCGACCTCGAGATCGAGATCCGATCGAACCATCGGGTAGTTCTCGACCCCCTGTACCTGCCGGCCCCGGGGGGTACAGGCCGCCAAGGGAATGCCGAGGGCCAGTCCCAGGACGAGGCGGACAACCACTCCAAGACATTGTGGAGGTGGAAGATTCTCGTTCATGACGTACTCCTGCGTGGCTTGGTCCGATCTCAGCGTACAATCTCCGCTCGCACAGGGCGTAGCTCAGCTTGGTAGAGCGGCGGCTTTGGGAGCCGCAGGTCGCAGGTTCGAATCCTGTCGCCCTGATTCACATGTCCGGATCGGCGAACGACGTTTCGCAGGCCCCCGAGAACGTCAACGTGGCTTTGGTTGCTCCGAAACGGCGCTTCGCGAATCGCCACCGGGCCCTCGCTCGTCCGCCACGTTCGTGTGGTCACCATGAATTCGAGATCTTGGCAGCGAGATCGAGCACCGACTACCGTCTTCCATAATGTCCCCCACCCTCGGCGACCACTGGCACCGACGTTTCCTCGCCCTGAGCGAGCAGATCGCCAACTGGAGCAAGGACCCCTCTCGCGGGGTCGGAGCCGTCATCGTTTCGCCTTCGAAGCAGATCGTCTCCACCGGATTCAACGGCCTCCCCCGCGGCGTCGAGGATCGACCCGACCGCCTCGAACGACCGAAGAAGTACGACCTCATCGTGCACGCGGAGATGAACGCGATCATCCAGTGCGCCCGCAACGGTGTGAGTCCGATCGGTTGCGCGATCTACTCCTCGTTCTTTCCGTGCGTGAACTGCGCTCTGGCCATCGTCCAGAGCGGAATCGAGACGGTGGTCACCTATCACCCCGCCGAGGGCGACGAGCACTGGCTCGAGTCGATCGACAAGAGCCGGGTGGTGTTCGACGAGGCCGACGTGGAATTCCTCGAACTCGAGCGGGACTGATTCGCGACTACTGGGACCACGCCATCAGGAGGACGCCCAGGTCTCCTCCGTCGACGCGACCGTTTCCATCGAGGTCGGGCTCGGCCTCCCCCCATGCGGCGAAGAGGAGGCCGAGATCCGCGCCGTCGACGCGACCGTTTCCATCCAGGTCCGCAGGACTCTCGAGCGGTGGGTCGATCGCCTCGGGGTACTCGTCGGGCGTCGCCCACGCGAGATTCGGCACCGTCTCCTTGGCCCACACATCCCGTGCTTCGTCGAAGGGCGTGATGCGCACCCACGCGATGTGAGCTGCCGCGACGTCGAAGTCGGGATCACCCGTCCAACCGACGTTCCCCGCATAGCCCGCGGCGGGGAACCAGGTGCCGAGCCAGAATCGGGCGGCGCGGTACGGAACGTTGCCCTGGCCGAAGTCGACATCGTGGAGCTCATCGACGAGTCGGCCGTCCATCAGCCAGCGCACGGAACCGGTCCGTGTCCGCGTGATCGCCTCGTCGCCGAGATCCTCGCCTGAGCGCCATTCGATCGTGAAGGTGTGATATCGACCATCACGGGCTTCCGCGGCGAGGTCGAGAGGGGCACCATCCGTGTCGGCCAGGACCTTCCGCCCCTTGTGCTCGCCTCCTTCGCCACCGAACTGTCCTCCCCAGGAGTTGGTGCGCGCCTTCGTGAACGAGAATTCACCCAGATCGTCCCCTCCGAGGTCGGTCGGAAACTCCCAATCGATCTCGGTGTTGCGCCGCGGATTGGGCTCGTGCCAGTATTCCGCCTCGGCCATCTGATGATCGATGTAGTGGAACGGCCAGAACGCGGTGCATGTCCCGTATTCGGGTGCGACCTTCGCCCGGACCTCGTAGCGGCCGGACGCGAAGTAGTGACGCGTCGCCACGGCGGCACCGACTCGAGTCGTACGTCCATTCTGCTCGAGTTCGCCGGAATACAGATCGCCGTGGGCCTCGAGTCGAAGCGCGACGATCGGTTCGCCATCGTCCACGTCGTGGACCAGGGTCACATTGGCGGGAGCGACGCCACCATTGTCTCCGCCCCAGGCCTTGCTCGAGACCAACCACTCGTTCGGATCCAGATACCCCTGCGAAAAGTCGTCGAAGAACACGCCGGGACGCTCGACGGGTGGCGATGCGAGCGTCGGCACCCATTCATCGCCGTTGGCCAAGAGCGAAACGTTTCGATACCAGGCGGAACCGGGCTGGTTCTTCCAGTTCTCGAGCGTGAGCTTGCCGTTCCGGATCCATCGATCACCGGATTCGATCGGGATCTCGATGGTGGTCCAGTCGACGTGATCGAACGATCGTGTCGCCAGGAAACCTTCGGTCCCGGTGAGGTACGAGCTCGCGACCACACCCTCATCCACTTTGACCTCCATCGACAGCGTCCATTGCCCGCCAGGCGGCAGATCGGGGATGACGACCTGACTGGCCCGCGACGTGTCCGCGGACGAAAGCAACCGCAGCGTGGCGATCGAATCGATCTCCTCGATCGAGGCGTTGATGCCGAGCGCCCAGGCGTCAACGGCCGAGTCCTCGAAGTCCGGATCACGAAGAAGCGATTCACCCGCGCGGGGCGCGACGTCGACATACGGCGCGTCTCGCCAGGGTTCCTCGCCGGGATCGGCGACCGGTGGATCCTGTCGTCCCTTCCAGAGTCGGATCGAATCGAACTCGACGATCACCGACGAGTCCGTCTGCCATGCCTGGAGGTAGACCTCGAAGCTGAACGAGTCTTCGTCCACGAACACCTCGAATCGACGCTCCAACCAACGGTCCTCGTCGCCGACCGCGACCCATCCATGCGCCTTCGCGATCTGGACGCCGTCGCGCACGCCGAGGATCGGAGGCGAGAGTCGATTCGACGTTCGCACCCGGGCCGCGACCGTGTAGCGGGTCCGCGGCTCCAGATCCGACACCGTCTGCCGAAGCTCGGCGGTCACCCCCGGCTGCGGTCTCAGAAGAACCGATTGACCACCATCCCATCCTTCGGGTTGGATGCCGACGTCACCCGAGGTCTCCCACCCCAGCAGACCATCGTCGAAGGACGCATTGACGAGCAGATTGTCCACGGCGAAGGCCGTCGACATCGATCCAAAAACCGACACCATGGCCACGATAGGGGCGAGACCCGAAATACCAGGCATGTCTTCACTCCAGCTACGTGCGCCGCCCCGATCCGCCCGACCGTGTCGTCACGACGGATCCCAGCGTTGCCGGCCCCTAGCTCTTCCGTCCCCGAGCTTCTTCCGTCCCCGAGCCTCCCAAGGTTGACTCTTGATCCGTCGATGTCCACTGAAAGGCGGAGGAGAATCGAATGATCCTGGCATCGGCCGGGTTGGGATCACCCCTCCTCGGCCCGCAGTCGTTCGATCTCCTGTCGGACCTGGCGAGCGATCCGACTCTTCGCCTGTCGAATGGCGTCAGGCTTCATGCCGAGCCTTTCCGAAACCTCTTCGATCGGTACTCCACGTCTTCCGTAAAGCTCGAAAGCCTCCCAGGACTGCTCGGACTGCTTGCCCGAATGTCGAACCATCGCGAGCGCGCGGGAGATCAGATTTCGGGTCCACTCCCGGTCCCACGCTTCGTCGACGTTGCACCGATCCTCGATCGGAAGATCCGTACCCGCGTCGACGTCCACCATCGGACGCTGCTTCCGCCATCTCGCTCGCATCGCGTTCAAGGTCGCCGCCTTGAGATAGCCACGGAATCGCCCGGTCTCTGGGTTGTATTCGAACCTCTCGGATGCCCGGAAGAAGTTCGCCATCACCTCGTGGGCGACATCCTCGGCTTCTTCGTCCTTCGCACCGGCGCGACGAGCGAAGCCCGTGATCAGCGGAACGTATCGATCGTAGAAATCCTGCCAACCGACTTCGCGTTCATCGGTCCCCTCTGCGTTCAACCGAATCAGGAGACTTCCCCGCGTCTGAAACTCGTCCACCGCGGTGTCCGCCGACGGCTCCTCGAGCCGTTCGGCCGAGACCGGATCCGCGGGACCGTCGCCACCCGGAAACGACAGCATCACATCGGTCTGGCCGGTGCGAACCCGATCGCCGGATCGAACCCGGACCTCTTCATCGGAATCCAACGCCATCCAATTGATGCTGGTTCCCGAACGACTGCCGAGATCACTGATATACCAACGCCCCTCGGAATCGGATCGGATCTTGAAGTGACGGCGACTGACAGTGTCATCCGGAATGACAAGATCGGCATCCTGACCACGCCCAACGACGACATCCCGCTCCGTGATTTCGACGCTCGGGTCCTCCGTGGAGAGGCGGCGCCCATCACTCAGGACGAGTTCAATGCGTCGTGTTGATTCGGACATCGCAGTCCTCTGCGCTGGAAACCTGGTGTAATGAAAGGGGTCGATGCCCCATTGACCGCTTTTATCGCTCTCACTCTCGATTCCAAGGTCAATATCTGAAGTTCTCTGAATCTACGACCTTGAAGCCAACGACACCGTGAGTATGTACGGTAAGCAGACTGAAACCGCAATCGCCGCCGTTGGTTACCTCGCCGAGCTTTGGCGCGAAACAGGTACCCAAAGGGTATCCGCCGCCGACGTAGCAGAGGCCAGGGATCTGCAAAAGCCCTTTGTCGCAAAGCTTCTCTCAGCGCTCAGCCAAGCAGGCATCGTCAATGGATCTCCCGGTCCGGGCGGTGGCTACGCTTTGGCCAAGCCCCCGTGGAATATCACACTTAGGGACGTCTGGGTGATCTTCGAGCGTCCTGAGACCGATTACGTCTGTCCCTTCCCGCCCGGGCCGATCCACGAGCGGCTCAAGCAGGTCGCTGACTCCGTCGACCGCTTCCTCGACCAAACGACGTTTGCGGTCTTCACCGGCTCCCCTCCTCGCGAGAAGCTGGAGATGCCTCAGACCGAACGGTTCCTCGGGATGTCGAATGGCGAGTCATCCAACGGTCACGCGACCAACGGCCAAACCGCCTGAGGCGGATCGACTCAGAGTCCTACAACGAATCAATGGCAACCAGGGCGGCCTGAACATCCGCCCAGGATTGTGCCATCAGCGAATCCCGGATATCTGAATCTTCAATTCGGACTCCCTGGTTATACCCCCCTGCAATCGCTAAAAACGGGATTCCAGCATTCACAGCCGTCTGCGCGTCCACCATCGAGTCACCAATCAGAACGCTGCGCAATCGGCTTCGTCCAGTCAGTGCGTAATCCACGAAAGCTGAGTCGGGCTTCCGAGATCCTGCCTGGTCGGGCGTCGCTAGGCAGGATACGAACCTATCCAACCCGAGGTACCGGACGATCGCATCCGCCGCACGACCCGGTTTGTTCGTGGCGATGATCGCTTCTCGTCCCTCCGAGACCAACGCCTCGAGCGTCTCGAACACCCCCTGCCGTACTCTTGTTCCATCCTGCCAGCATTCAAGATACGCATGGTCAAAGGCCGCCCGCGCCTTCTGGTGCCGAGCGTCACGAGACTCCGACTCCGGCCCACCGGACAGAATCTCGCCTACGAGAACATCCGCCCCACGCCCGATGCTTCGATGCACAAATTCCAGTGACGGCGGCTCGATTCCAAGGGACTCCGACATCCTCACACACGCCGCGTGAATCCCATCCACCGAGTCGATCAGCGTGCCATCCAGATCGATCAGTACGAGATCCCGTCTTCGACGACTAGGACTCACGAAGAAGGTCTCGTTCGATACCGCGGAGCCCCGTGATTACCGGCCCCATCCCCACGGGACGATCCCCCCGCGACACCTGGACGCAATGGGCAACGAGTTCGTCGAGCTTCGCTGGGACGCCATCGGCCAATTCGGCCATGGGTCGAGGCGCAAGGATTCTCGAAGGCTCGATCGGACCGCGACTCAGCCCGTCCATCGATCCCGGGGGCAGGGCGGTTGGGATGACCTCGCGCGTCATGGTCCAGTAGAGCGTCGCACCGAAGTTGTACACATCGGTACGTTCGGTGATCCGCTTCCTGTGCGCCTGTTCAGGAGCGATGTATCCGGGCGTGCCCTGTATCCGCTGCTTCCGAGTGCCGGTCGGACAGGCCTGCCCAAGATCGATCACCTTCACGAGATTCTTGCCCACCAACACGTTCGTGGGCTTGAGATCTGCGTGCACGAAGCCCTTCTGGTGCATCGAATCGATCGCCTCGCCGATCTGCACAAAGATGCGGACGACATCGAGCGTTCGGAGTCGCGGAATCGCCTCGAGACCGGACGCGTCGATGTGCTCCATCAACAGTCCGAGCTCGGTCACCTTGAATAGCTTCCGCTTCTTCAGCAACTTTCCGATGTGGCGGACACACGGATGATCGAGCTGTGATCCGATCCGGTGCTCGTGAATCACCTGCTCGAGAAACCGCTGGTCCTTCTCGCCATGTCGGACGACGTGCTTCAGCGCGTGGATCTTGGTCGATCTGGGCTCCCTGACCTTGTAGATCACGCTGGCGGCACCCACACCGAGCCTGCCGAGAACCGGATATCCAAAGAGTTCCAGTGGGTCTGGCATCGCATCCCGGACGCGAAACGCGCCTCAGTCTCGCTTCGAGAAAGCGGTTGTCACATCGAGTTGAGATATCGCTCGAAGTCCGCGACGGGAAACAGACGCCCTGGACTGGTCACGTCGCTCACGTCTCTGTGCAGAAGGACGTTCGACGGAGCGATGTCGTGCTCTCGGCAGAGCTGGACGACGAAAGCCATCACCTTGCGAATCTGGGAGGTGGAGAAGCTCGACTGGTCCCCGTCACCGACGAGACAGATCCCGATCGAATTCATGTTCAAGCTGTCCGCCCCGGTCGCTCCACCGCGTCGAGTCGGCGCAACATGCGCCCCGGGACGCTGCTCCGCCCAACGACGGGTGGCCACGATCGCACCATCGGCCGTACGGCCGAATCCATTTCCGATGACGAAGTGGTAGCCGTTCCCCAGAAGTCCGTTCTGTTGGTGACGCAGATCGATCGACTCGTGATCGTCGAGCTGCAGACCCGAATGATGGATGACGATGTGAGTCCAGTCGCGGACATCTTCAGACGCGAGGAACGAGGTCCCTTCCAAACTGTCCACCGGTCCCGACACGCGGGCTGCGGGAGGAGGCGTCAGTTGGACTGGTCCGGTGAAGACGAAGAAACCACCGAATATCGTCATGCTCGCAACGAATGCCACCCAGACGATCTGGGTTCGGGAGAGAACACCCGATTCGTGGTTGTCGATCTTCTTCGGCACCCTCGTATCCTTTTCGCGGCTCGCGGACGAGCCTCCGTCGATCGAACGATCCTGGATCTTACAGGACTCCCCTCGCGAGACCTGCCCAGTCTATCATCGGTTTGGTTCCTGCAAATGCATGCGACATTCGGAACAAAACCGAATGCCCGCCGCATCCAGGGAGGATTCTGCGTATCGGTACGCCCCAGACCGAGTGCTCGGTCCACAAAACTGGCCAATAATCCGATCTCAGCCGTTCGGCGAGAGTCTGGCTCGAAGGGCCGGCTCGGGCTCACCGAAGACGTTGTCCTGCTCGAGCGGCACGTAACGCTGCCTCAGACGGTCGTGGGTCTCGAATTGCGTACGCGTCGCGTTCTTCTTGAAGAGGACCTCCTGGCACCCCCCGAGCCCACCCGAAATCGCTGCGATGGCGAAGCCCCATCGCAGACACAGCGAAGCATGCGGGTTTCGACGACTCATGACCGGCTCTCCGGAGGATCGTCCCGGATCACGGGAACGATCGAGTTGAGTTCGAGCGTAGCGTCGCACCTCGGATCCTCGAGTTCAAGTCGGACCTGAATTGCGCTCACCCCCTGAGGAAGCGGACGATCGAGAGGGACGTCGATGGCATAGCTGCCGCCCAGGACTCCTTCCCGAAGCGATCGAGACCACGCATCGGGCGAAAGCTTCCAGCGCCCGAGATCGACGGTCGCACCGTCCTCGTCAAAGCACCCAGCCATCACCCGCACAGGTCCGGTGGTCTGCACCAGCCGGCCCCGGCGGTCCTCGCTGCGGACTCTCCATTGGAGCGAATCGCCTCCGGGACCGGTCCGAACCGCGGAACCCCGGGCCTCCACGACCGAGGTTGGACGAGGCAGAATCGCCAGATCAATCGTGCGTTCACGAGCAGTCGCCTCATCCCTGTAGCTCTCGAGTTCACGACGCAGGGTTTCGTTCTCGTTCTCGAGGGCTTGGACGGAGGCGGCACGAGTCACGGAATCGGGTTTGGGTCCGACGGTTCCTGCACATCCGCAGAGGACGCCAACGAATGCGGCGAACCCAAGACGACTCGAGGACAAGACTTCCATAACGCTATTCCTCCACATCGATCATTCCTTTCAATCCAAGCGAGACCTGGAATGCAAGTCTCTCCAGCCGAGAGGAGAAATCGACGCTCGCCACACTCGCCCTGTCCGCGACATCGAGTCGGGTCGGGGCGAAGTTCAGCAGGCCCAGAACGCCGGCATCGACGAGTCGATCGGCAACCGCCTGGGCGGCCTCCTGCGGCACCGAAACGATACCGAGCAGGATCTGGTGGTCGCTGATGATCTCCTCGAGCTTCTCCATCGAAAGAATCTCCTGACCTTCGACCGTCTTGCCGACCAGACCGGGGTCGGCGTCGAAGACGGCCGCGATCTGGAATCCTTCGCGCGCGAAGGGGCCGTAGGAGATGATCGCCTGTCCAAGACGGCCCGCCCCGACGACCGCCGTGCGCCAGACACGGTCCTTGCCCAGGATTTCGCGAAGCCTCTCACCGAGCGGGGTGAGCAGGTAGCCGATCCCCGCCTGCCCGAACTGTCCGAACAACGAAAGGTCTTTCCGAATCTGCGTGTCGGTCAAACCCAACGTCTTGCCCAGTTGACGGGAGCTCACTCTGGTGTCGCCGCGCGCTTGAAGACGGTCGACCTCGCGAAGGTAGAGCGAGAGCCGCTTCACGGTGGGAAACGGTATGGGGATACGGCTGCTCATGGTGGAAGTCTAACGCAGTACATACAACGACTCCGCGCCGTGGATTTGATTGGTAGACTAAGACGATGTTCGCCGTTGCCGACCATTCCCCGTCCATTTCGTTCGAATTCTTCCCGCCGAAGACGGAGAAGGGCTGGAGCCTTCTAGAGGGTCGAATCGGACAGTTGGAGCAGCTGGGCCCCTCGTTCGTATCGGTGACCTACGGTGCTGCTGGTTCGACGCGGGAACACACGCATGAACTCGTGGAACGGCTCATCGACACGACAACGCTTCAGCCGGTCCCCCATCTCACGTGCACCGGGCACACCCACGACGAGATCGACGCGATCCTCGATCGGTATCGCGAGGTGGGGGTTCGGGCGATCCTCGCCCTGCGAGGCGATCCACAGGAGGGGCATGGCAAAGACGCCGGCGACTTCCGATTCGCCGCTGATCTCGTACGCCATCTTCGAGCGTTCTCCGACCGCCATCGATTGGACTGGTCGATCGGCGTCGCCGGCTTTCCCGAAGGCCATCCCGACACGCCGAATGCCCTGTTGGGCATGGAGCATCTGAAGGCCAAGGTGGACGCTGGCGCGAACTGGATCTGCACCCAGCTCTTCTTCGACAACCGAAGATTCCACGACTGGCGGGATCGGTGTCGGCTGGAGAGAATCGACGTCCCCATTCTCGCCGGCATCATGCCCGTGACGTCTCGGGCCGGTCTCCATCGCATGGCCGACCTCGCGGCGGGCACCGTGTTTCCAGCCGCTCTGCTTCGAGCATTGAATCGAGCGGATCCAGAGGACACCGAGTCGATCGCAGAGATCGGCGTCCACTGGACCACCGAGCAGTGCCGTGATCTTCTCGACCACGACGTCGACGGAATCCACTTCTACACTCTCAATCAGTCCGACGCGACGTTGCGAATTCACCGCTCGCTCGGCGTTCGATCCGCGGCCCAGCTCCGGAACGCCTGAGCGAAGCCTCAGGCGGTGATGTCGAGACCGCCGTTCCCGCCACCGGATTCCCGATCCGCATCCACGGCGCGGATGCGTGGCGTCCCGGTCCGGTGTTGAGATCGATCTCGCTTGTCACGTTCTTCTTCGAATCGATGGATTTCGGCGACGTCCTCGGTCTCGTTCACTCGAAACAACCGCTCCGACTCCTCGCTGCCGCGGCGTTGCTCTCGAACGGCGCGTTGACGGTCCTTCGCCGACGCCGCCTCGCGTTGGGCCTGGGTCGCTTGAAGTGCGGAGATTTCTGGTGGAACACCGAAGGAGCTCATAGAGGGTTCATCGGATGCCCGGATCGTCGAAATTGAGCAATCCCGGATCTCGCACCCCGTCATCCCGGATCCGGCTTCCAGACGGGTGTACTTACCGGTCGGCGGCGGACGGCGTGAGCCAGATCGCTCGCAGGAGCTCGGCGAGTCGCTGAAGTTTGGACTCCTCGAGCTTCTCCAGGCCATCGAAGATCATCGCTTCGTCTCCGAGCTGTCGACCGATGTACGCCTGGACGAGACCAAGGGCTCCGGCGTTCCTGGGATTCTTCTTGATGGTGTCCTGGATCTCGTTGGCCGCGACCTTCAGCCGCGTTTCGTTCGGGATGAGTCCGTCCTCCCACTTCACATCGATCATCAATTCATCGTCGCGGAACAATCTCGCCAGGGTGACACCCGCGGATCTGTACAAGCCCGCACCGATCTGCGCGTTCGCCAGCCCACCTTCGAGCATCGGATTCCCGGGATTCAGCTGAAGAGCCACTTCGAACCGATCCTCGGCGCGGAAGAATTCACCCTCCCGCATCGCCGTCTCGGCCTGATCCACGATCTGCTGCACCCGTATGCGCATCTTGGGATCGACCAGTGAATTCACCTCTTCACCATGAGCCAATGCGTCGATGAGCTCCTCGATCGACCTCACTTCTAAGGAGTCGTCCTCACCCTCGTCGCCGATGGATCTCCGACGGTCGCCCTTCTCGTTCTCCTCGGGATTCTCGGCATCCTCCACACCTGTGGCCGGTGTTAGAAACTCGCGTTCCTCGACATCCTGGGGACCGACCCCGAGACCGGGGTTCTCCCGCCGCTGTCCCGGAAGCCCTTCACGACGCTCGTCAGGCACGACGTCTCGTACGGTGCCCGACGAGCCGATCCGGTTGGGAATCACCATCGCATCGATTCGACCGAGCCCGTCTCGGAGACGTTCGAGACTCGAATTGTCGACCGTGACGTCATCGCGACCGGAGTACTTCTGCATCACGCGCTTCATGATTGCGTCGTATCGACTCGCATCATTGACATCGAGCTGCAAACGCTCCCCCGTCTCGGACTCGTCGGATACGTCGTCGCGATCGAGGGGCGAGATGAACCTTTCGGGCCTAAAGCCGTCGACGATCGCCTCCTCGTCAAGGACGTTGGCCTTGTTGTACAGAGACTGTTCATAGATGGACGTCGGCTGGAATTGGGCCTGATTCGGAAACTGTATTCCACGGACCGTCGAGCTCATGGCCTGCTCGACCTCTCCATCGGCCGCCTGCACGAGACCGATGTTCGAAGGGGCCACCGCGGTGTCCAGTAGATTCCCCGATCGGATCGCGGCGTTGGCACGATCCAGACGAATCTCCGCATCATCGATCCGGGTCACGGTGCCGACCGTGTTCGCCTTGGGAAGCGCGGTGTAGTCGCGTCGATACTGGAAGACGCCCATGCCCTGGGCGATGTTGAAGGTGTCGATCTGACGGCTGCTGGATAGGAACTCGAGCCCACTGAGCGCACTGTCCCGTCTGAATCCATAGGTGGAATCACCGCTCGTCTGGCCGACGAAATCTCCCGGCGCGAGATATCCCACATCGCCGCGAAAGCCACGACCACCGGTCACGCCGTTGGTCACCACGAGGTTGCGGGCCTGGAGATTGCGGTAGGTATAAGCTTCACTGCGTGCCGATCGCGAATTGAAGCCGCCGCTACCCACTCGAAGATTGGCATCGAGCGCATTGCCGTAGGTCATGGCCCCGCTGCCGCTGTCAAGGATGCCATCCGGGCGGTTGACGGTTCCGGATCCGAGCGCTCGGCCGGCGGGATTCTGATTGAGCGGACCGGATCCGACCCGTTGCCCTTCGATTCGTCGTTGTGCGGTCGCCGGCGTCGTCGTCACCACAATGGCGATGACGACCACCAGCAGGGATGAGAGACTTCGAGGGAGAGACATGACCATGGCGGAGTCCATTAAGGGGAGTACGTCGATCCCGGAACAGATACAGCAGCGATCCGGAGGAGTTCGCACGAACCCACCAACCCGCCGCATCCGGGATCTACATCGGCCTTTGCATCCCGACCGCCTCCAGAATACCGGCGACCACCTCGATTTCCGACGTGATCTTCGATTCGACGGGAAGGATGGCCTCCTCGATCTCGACCGCTCGTTCAAGCGGATGGGCCACGATCACCACGGCGTAGCCGTCCATAGCCCGGATCACCAGTCCGACGCGGGGTGCGAGGGGCATGAAAGGCCACTCGAGCTCGTCTTCGACCCGAACTCCGGGAATGAGCGGGAGATGCCGGCCGAGAACATCGAAATGAAGAAGATCGTGGGGTTCGGACACCAGGAGGATCATGACGGGGCGTCGGCTCGAAGCCTGGCGATATCTCAGCCAGACGGAAGGATGACCCGCGACGACGAGGGCCATCGCCCCCTCGAGCCGGCAACCTTCCTCCGTGAGATCAGGAACCGGAACATCGGAACCGAAGACCTCAGAGATCGCGATTCGCGCAGCGGCTTCCGGATCATCGTCGGCATCGCGTCGGGTCGCCGTGACGGCGACTTCGTAGAGCTGGGCGACCTCGTTGCGTAGAACGGACAACGATTCCCCCGCGATGCGCGTGCCTCGCTGACCCATCCGCGGCCCGTAGATGCCGAGCGAGACCGACCCCACGATGATGGCCAGGGTGCCCAACATCGCCAGGATCGAGAGACCGGCGGCCCGGCGAGTCGTCTGGGGTTCGTCGACCATGTGTTCATCCTATGCCAACCCCGCCGGGACAGGCCGCCGGCCTCCCGCGATTACACTCTGTGCATCATGAGTCCAGATTCCAAGCAGACCGGTTCCGACGATCGCGCCTACATCACGACGCCGATCTACTACGTGAACGATCGCCCGCACATCGGACATGCCTATACCACCACCCTGTGCGACGTATGGGCCAGGGCGATGCGTGCGGTCGGAAAGGACGTGTTCTTCCTTACGGGAACCGATGAGCATGGCGTCAAGGTCGAGAAGTCAGCCCGGGAACGGGGAATCGAGCCCCAGGCGCTCGCGGACGAGAACGCCGCGGAGTTCGAGCGAGTGCTCCAGATCTTCGGATTGACCAACGACGACTTCATCCGGACGACCCAGGATCGCCATGTCCGCCAAGTGCAGAATCTCGTGCGTCGCCTTCGCGACACGGATGCCGTCTACCTCGGCGAGTTCGAGGGCTGGTACGACGAGGGCCAGGAGGAGTACGTCACAGAGAATCGGGCTCGCGAAACCGACTACAAGAGTCCAATCTCGGGACGCCCTCTGGTGAAGGCGACCGAGAAGAACTACTACTTCCGACTCAGCGCCTTCCAGGATCGACTGGAGACGATGTTCGATTCGGAACCGGACTTCGTTCGACCCCTCGCCCGACGCAACGAAGTGCTTGGACGCCTTCGAGAAGGGCTCCAGGACGTTCCGATCACCCGGACGAACTTCTCCTGGGGCATCCCCTTTCCAGACGACGAATCACACGTGATCTACGTCTGGATCGACGCTTTGATGAACTACGCGACGGCGCTCGGATTCGGCGACGACGCCCCGGAGACGGAGCATCTCCGAACGTACTGGCCCGCCGACTTCCATGTCATCGGGAAGGAGATCCTCTGGTTCCACGCGGTCATCTGGCCGGCGATCCTGATGGCCCTCGAACTCCCGATGCCCCGCTGCGTCTACGCCCACTCCTTCTGGATCAGCGAAGGCCAGAAGATGTCGAAGTCCCTCGGGAACTTCATCGATCTTCCGACCATCGAGGGCTACATGGAGACCTACGGTCTTGACGCATGGCGATGGTACATGGTCGTCCAGGGTCCCCTCGGAGCGACCGACGCAGACTTTCAGGCGGCCGGATTCCACGAGACCTACACCACCGATCTGGTCAATACCGTCGGCAACTGCGCGAGTCGGACCACCGCGATGATCAGCAAGTACTTCGACGGGGTGGTCCCGTCGGACGAGGGCATCACGTTCGATGGTTGGGACTTCGAGGCCGAGATCGGAGCGTCGGTCGCTCGATGGCGGCTGGCGATGGATGAATTCGCGCTGGACGCAGCGTGCGAGTCCGCGATCGGCATCTTCCGCACGATCGACGCCTTCATCAACGCGACGGAACCCTTCAAGGTCGCCAAGGACGATTCGAGGCGCGCGGAGCTCGCGTCGATACTCGCCCGATGCGCGGAAGCGCTGCGAGTCGGTTCGGTCCTTCTGGCCCCCGTGCTGCCCAACAAGATGGCGGCTTTGCACGAGGCGCTCGCTCTCGACGCCGGAGCGTCGGAGATTTCGTTCGACGAATCGACCGGATGGAGCGAAATCCTCGCGGGCAGAACCGTCCGCAAGGTGGCGTTGTTCCCCCGCATCGACGCACCGACCATCGAGACCACGTCGTGAACCCGATCCCTCCGTTCCATCTCGCCTTCCCCGTCGACGACCTCGCCGCCGCTCGCCGGTTCTACGGAGAACTGCTCGAGTGTGCGGAAGGCCGGTCCAGCGACCGTTGGATCGACTTCGATTTCTTCGGACATCAGATCGTCGCGCACCTCACCGACGACCCCGGCGGATCTTCGGAGGACTCCAATCCCGTGGATGGCCATGACGTTCCGGTCCCGCACTTCGGCGTGGTGATGGCATGGGATCGCTGGCATCGACTCGCCGATCGGCTCCATGCCGCGGGCGTCCGATTCATCATCGAACCGTATCTGCGCTTCGAGGGCCTCCCCGGCGAGCAGGCGACGATGTTCCTGCTCGACCCGAGTGGCAACGCACTCGAATTCAAGTCGTTTCGCGATGCCGACCAGCTCTTCGCGACCTGAGGCCCCTCACCCCTCGCCCGGATCCCGTTTCGCGGCTTGCTTCCACCATCGCGAGAGCCGGGCCCTCACCTCGACCGGCGTCTTCTTGAAGGTGACGCGACCGCGACGACGAGCGAGCTCCCGGAGCTTTCGACCGCGACGGGCGAGTTCCCGTTCGATGACTTCGATGCCACCCGCATCGGTCATGCGCGATCGATGCAGGTCGACCAGATCCGCCAGTACCGAGAGATCGTGGTCATCGCCCAGATCGTCGGCGACGCGCTTCACCGCGTTGATCGTTCGCCGAATGGACGTCGGCCGCACCTTGACCAGGGGCTGAAGCGACGCCTGCACACGGATGATCCGCTTCCGGGTGTCGTGCAACCACTCGATGTCGTCCCCACGGAATTCGCTCTGGAACCGCGTGTGCACGCGTCGCCATTGCCGTTCGATGCGGTCGAGCACAAGTTTGCGATCGACGTTGCTGAAATCCACCTCGTTCAGTCCCTGGAGGACTCGTCGGGCCTCGGCCTCCACCATCGCGACGGTCTCCTCCTCGGCACGATGATCCCGCACCACCAGGGTCGGCTCGCTCGCTGCGAGCACCGTGGTCGCGAGCCGAAACTCGCGCCGACGACGAGCGCTCCCAGCCTCCTCCTCCAGACGCCCCAGGAGGGACCGAACGACGTCACGATCCCTCAGTGGACCCAGATGGCGGCCCATGTCGCGACAGTCGTGGTACATCCGGAGTGCGAAGTCGGGATCGATCCCGTCGCGGACCAGGTCGAGCACCGATCCTTACTGTTGCCTTCCAGTTTCGCTTTCGGGTTCGACTTTGGATCTAGTATGTTTTTTGAAGCTGTTTATTTGATTCTATATGATAATATGTGAATTTTGGAGTTGTTTTAAAGTACAATCGTCATTACTCGACGCTCCTGGCAGCTACGAAGCTCATATTTTGCATGCAAGGGGTTTTATTGACATGTTTAATTCGATCTTAATACTCCCAGAGCTCCAAATTGACTAAAATGATATGCTTTTGAAGAT
>PKCT01000170.1 GCA_002862325.1 Phycisphaerae bacterium | reverse complement strand
TCGCCGGGGACCTCGCCGTCCTTGAGGTCGTTCGCTCGGTGGTAGGGCGACCACTTGGGGACGCCGTTGCCGTAGTCGCGCTTCTTCTCCTCGGAGATGGCGCCCTTGAAGCCGTACTGCTCCCACCAGGCCTGGTCGCCGAGGGCCTTCTGGCTCTGCCTCATCTGCTCCTGCGACCGGACCTTGGTCGGGTCGGTCTGGCGGTAGTAGGGGCTCCACTTGGGCGCGCCGTAGCCGTAGTCCTTCTTCTTCTGGGCCGTCATGGCGTCGGGGTCGCCCGCCGCCCGGAAGCCCGATATCGCTTCGACGTCGAGATGCTCGAGGACGTCGCCACCTTGCAACGCCGGATCATTCGGGATGCCGAGCCGCTCCTCTCCCCGAACGGGACTGTACTCTTCTCGACCTGCAGCCTCGAACCCGCCGAAAACCGCCGAATGACGGACTGGATGACTCGTCGGTTCGGACT
Organism: Phycisphaerae bacterium; assembly: GCA_002862325.1. GTDB lineage: Bacteria > Planctomycetota > Phycisphaerae > Phycisphaerales > SM1A02. The sequence goes on along the minus strand of PKCT01000170.1, from coordinate 21,332 downwards.
CGAGATTCGATCCCAGGGGCAGCGGTTCCCGGAGGGCGTCCCCTCCGACCCCCCCATGCGGATCGCGGATGGCAGTTACCACGCGATCCTGGGCCGTCCCCGGGAGGATTCGAGGAGTTCGGAGTCGTCGTAATCCGGCCCCCGAGCGCCTCGGGCCTCGAATTGACGCACTGCTCGCGGTACGATATCTCGCTTCCCCAGGAGAGATCCCGTGAGCTTCGATCTCAGACAGATTCTCCATCTCGACCTCATCAAGGTGCCGCTCGAGGGCAGCACCAAGCGGGAGGCGATCGATGAACTCTGCGACCTGATCTGCGGTTCCCCCGCGGTGACCGATCCGGACAACTTCCGCAGCGCCGTCTGGGACCGGGAAGGACAACGCTCCACCGGCATCGGAGAGGGACTCGCGATTCCGCACGGAAAGTGTCCCGGGGTCAACGAGATCACGATGGCGATCGGTCGTCCCGTCGATCCGATTCCATTCGACGCCATCGACGGCGAACCGGTGAAGCTCATCATCCTGCTCGCGAGTCCCGCGGACAAGATCGCGGACCACATCCAGGCTCTGGGGCGCATCAGCAAGTTCATGTCGGATCCGACGACGCGTGCCCGCGCCTACGAGGCCGAGGACGCGGACGCGATCTTCGAACTCCTGTCGTCGCTCGACACCGCCAATCAAGCCTGAGGTTTCAAGGACTCGCCGGTCCTGGGAGCGGTTCGGGGAGCCGGGGTCGAGGACCGATCCCATCGCCACCCGCGCGCGTCCAGGCGCGAGTCGCCTCATCCATCGCGGCCTCCGCATCCGCTCGCCGACCTCGCCCATCGAGAAGCAGGGCGTACTCCGCGAGAAGACGCCAGTTGTTGGCGTCCAGTTCGACCCCCCGCTTCATCGAGATCTCGGCGTCGTCGAGGCGCCCAAGCTTCCGCTGCACCATCGAGAGCGCCCGCCAGGCTCCGGAATTGTGGGGATCGATCTCGAGCGTCCGCTCGGTCAACGCGAGACTCTCCTCCCATGAAAGAGGATCGTCCTCTTCGGCGAGAAGCACCGCCAATCGCCGAAGCGGCAGCAGTTCGTCGGGCATCTTCTCGACGCCGACCCTGGCCTCTGCGATCGCAGCGGCGGCCGACACTTCGTTGGACCGCCACAACACCCTCGAATCGCGCAGCTGCATCCACTCGGGATGGCGTTCAAGCACCTCTCCATACCAGTCGTCGGCCTCCTGCGGCCGCAGGACCTCGCCGATCACTCCTTGCCACAGCAGAAGATTCTCCGACTCCCCACGACGCTCGATCGCCGTCCCGAGAAGCTCGAACGCCTCTTCGAATCGTCCGAGCACCGAGAGACACCACGCCTGTCGTACCGCGATCAGGTCGTAGCGCCCGCGATTCGGCGGAATCGGCGACCAACCTCCGTCACCGACGAAATTGAGACGTCCGTACCACACGACGGCGGATTCGGCAGCCCGACGGACGTCGGGGTCCGGCGTGATGAACGTCCCTTGTCCGTACACGACGTCGTCCGGCACCGTGATGCGATCGTTTCGGATCGCGGCGATCTGACCCGCGACGTTGACCACGCCCAGCCACGCCGACGCGACGATGATCACCCCCGACAAACCGACGATGGTGACGCCGCCGATCCGCCATCGTCCCGAGCGCTTGAGGGGAATCCGATGCAGCGACGCGTTGGCATCGCGAATCGTGCGGTAGGCCTTCCAGAGGATCCAGGCCGCGCAGACGGTCGCGCCGCTGGCGAAGAGCAGGGGCAGACCGTAGAACCCGCGAAGCGAGAGCAGGATGCCAAGTGCCAGGACCGCGAAGACGATCTCCTCGGTCCATCGGAGGTCGTGCGTCTTCTTCGGTGCGACGTCATCGTTCCGAGCTGATGCGGGGCGACCGAATCCGAGGGACAAGGCGTCGTTCGGGCAGGTCGCGACGCAATCCATGCACTTCATGCAACCGGGATCGACGACCATCCCGTGTGCCGCAACCTCCTCGTGGACCCGAACGTTACTGGTGCACACCGCCGTGCAGTGCCCGCAGTGCTCGCAGTCGTCGTTCACCCGAATACGGAACGGGGCGACCTGCTCGGCCGGCGCGAACACCCCACCGTAGGGGCAGGCGTAGGTGCAGTAGCCCTTCATGCCGAGCAGATACACGGTGAGGAAACCGCAGACGAGAAGAAACGGGATCGCCATGAGCACGCCCGGGAAGGTCGCCCAGAAGTCGGTCGTGGTCACCTCGACCGTCCATCCAGGCCACGCGGGAACGTCCCCGAACCATGGCGCCACCAGATACCGATGGGCCACCGGCCAGACGAACATGTAGGTGGCGAGACCGAGTGGAAGCCACACCAGGAGTCTCGAGCGGAACGGCCGTGGACGGATACCCACCCGGCCCAGCAGCTTGCCGCACCAGTCCTGGAGGAGGATCACGTGGCATCCCCAACCACAGAAGAAACGGCCGAAGAGCATCGTCGATCCGATGGCCAGGACGAAGAAGATGAAGCCGATGTTCACGACGCCGCGTTCGACGGTTTGAATGGACTCGCTCGGCTCGATGGGGGCGATCGTCCGACCCATCAGAAGCCACTGGACGATGTGGACGATCATCAGGATCTGGATCACGATCAGGACCGCGAAGCGACGACGCTCCATGCGAGAACCCGGCCCGGTCCGATCGGACGGGGTCGAGGTGAGCACTGGGAGGCTGACATCGCCGGGCGTGGCCATGGCTCCATGCTAGGGAAGTTTGGGGTTCGAGCGCCCGGGTCTTCTATAATGTCGGTTCGATGGCGACTCCCCGCGACTACTACGAGATTCTCGGCCTCGACCGAAGCGCGAGTGCGGACGACATTCGATCCGCGCACCGCCGGCTCGCCCGGGAACACCACCCCGATCTGAGCGACGAGCCCGGCGCTGCTGAGAAGTTCAACGAGATCCAGCAGGCATACGACGTGCTGTCGGACGACGACAAGCGGCGCAAGTACGATCGCTATGGACATGCTGGCGTCGGCGCCGCCGATCCGGGACCGGAGAGGACCGGTGCCGGCGCTTGGCAGAACGTCACCCCGGACGACTTCGAATCAATCTTCGGCGAAGCCTTCGGCGGCCGGAGCCGTCGTGGTGGAGGCTTCAGCGGTTTCGGCGGTTTCGGCGGCGGCGGCGGCGCACCGTCGGGGCCGACGAAGGGACGCGACCTCGAGCACGATCTCGAGATCGGCTTCGCGACCGCGGCCTTCGGCGGGAGCGAACGACTCCGGACCACCGACGCCACGGGTGGATCCAACGAGATCGACGTCAAGATCCCGGCCGGGATCAACGACGGCGCGATCCTTCGAATCCGAGGCAAGGGCCTCCCCGGCCAGAACGGCGGCCCGGACGGCGACCTGCTCCTGAAGGTGAAGATCGGCCGCCATCCGTGGTTCAGACGCGACGGACTCGACCTGGAGGTCAACGTCCCGATCACCATCGTCGAGGCGACGCTCGGCGCCGATGTCCAGGTACCGCTGCTTCGGGGCACCGCGACGCTGAAGATTCCGACCGGCGTCCACAGCGGAGCCCGCCTGAGACTGAAGGGCAAGGGGATAGAGGATCCGAAGGGTCGTCAGGGCGATCTCTACGCAGTCCTGGAGATTCTCGCGCCGATGTCCGACGAAATGACGGAAGAGGATCGCAACGCACTCGCCAATATGGGCAAACGTCTGCCCAACCCAAGGCTCGAGACGCCCTGGGCCGGTGAAATCGATCCGACCTGACCGTCGACCTCGCATCGAGTCCAGACCATGAGCGACGATTCACGCCAGCCCGAACGACAGCCGGTTCCGGGTCCCCAGTTCCTGGATCCCTCGGATCCGGCAGATCGCGTGGACGCCTCCCGAACGGAACGATGGCGTCCGTCGGAACGGCACGGCGCCGATCACGCCCGCATCGGCATCCGCCTGGGCCTCACCGCGTTCATCGTCGCGACCACCATCGCCGGAGTCCTCATCATCGGTGGTGTCGGTCACCAGCTCGGGCTGGATCACTGGCTGGGGATCGGCGATCGCGCGCAGTCCCTGACCTCGGTCTTCGTCGACGGTGCACGCATTCCGGTGTCGTTGCTTCGTTCGATCTACGACACGGGCGTGAACGATCCGCTGTTCTTCGCGGTCGCGATGCTGGTGCTGATCCCGGCCATCGCGGGCCTCGCCGCGGCTCGTCCGACCCGGGAGGATGATGCCCCGGTCGCCGGCCCCGTCAGGGTGGTCGGACTCCTCACGGCCGGGATCGTCATCATCGTCGACGTGATCGTCATGGTCCGCCTCCTCGCGGCGGATCGCCCCGACTTCACCGCGGCCCTCGAATCGGATGCCTGGCTCCAGACCCTCGAGGGACTGGCCGCGTCCGACGGAGTGACGACGGTGCTGGCCATCCTCCTGGCGGTCCTGGCCTTCCGACTGCCGGTGGACAAGTGGGCTCGCGTTCTGGCCGGGACGATCGCACTCGCGACCACATTGGCGGCGTTGGCCGCCGCCTCGGCGTCCGCGAGCATCGTGGACGGCGTGTCTCGCGATTTTCCGGTGGTTCGATCCGCGAACGGAGGGACGACCACCCTCCTTCTGGGCCGACTCACGACGGGTGGGACGATCCATCTGGGGCTCGAGCCACCCTATTCCCTCTCGATCTCGAACGGCACCGGAGAGATGGAAATCGTCGGACGTCGATCGATCGCCGAGACTTGTTCGCGCGGAGACTGACCTCCCCTTCGAACTCAGACGCCTCCGGCATCTCCACGGGCCGGGGACCGATCGATCGCCAACGCGACGTCGGCATGCACTCGATACGGCTTCGGAAGGTACTCCCACACCGCATCGATCGTTCCGGTCCCCGCGGTCGCGAACGCGATGGTTCCCAGACCGAACAACCGTTCGCGCAACGATTGAACGACCGTGGTCTGCTGCATGCGATCGAGTCTCGCCTCGAAGACGTTCACCCGGATCACGCCACGACGTCGAATGACGCGCCGATCGGTCAGCACGTAGAGCCGGTTCATCCACTCCAGCAGGAGCCAGCCCAGCCGTGCTCCCACCAGGATCATGCCGAATCCGACCGCCTGCGGCGCGGTCCAGCCGAATCCCGGAAACACGCTCGTCCACAGCATGATCGCCACCACCAGCACCGCCACGCCGACGAGCGAACCGAGTGCGGCGAGGGGCACCATCAGGAGACTCGGCCTCGCCACGATCACCACCTGCTCGTCATCGCCGATCAGACTCCCGACCGTGATGTCGAATCGACGCGGCGGGTTCGCCCGGATCGACTCCTCGATGCCGTCGCTCATTTAATCGCCTCCGGTCGCAGAATGCCGATGCAGGGGAGGTTTCGATAGTGGCCGTCGTAGTCGAGTCCGTATCCCACCACGAAGGCGTCGGGGATCTCGAAACCGGAGAAGTCGGGACGCAGGTCGACCTCGTGCCGAGCAGGCTTGGAAAGCAGCACCACGCTGGTGATTCCCGACGCACCCGCGTGTCGCAGCTCGCGATCGAGCAGGGACATGGTGTGGCCGGTGTCGAAGATGTCGTCGACGATGACGACGTGCTTGCCTTCCAGGTCCGCGGGGAGCGCGCCCCGCAGCGCCGTCGCTCGACGCTCGGTGGTGGCCCCGTCGTAGCTCGACACCGTCACCACGCCGATTCGCATCTTGTTCGGGAGGTGGCGAATGAGGTCCGCTGTGAACACGAGACTTCCGGTGAGCACGGGAACGAGCACGATCGGTTCGTCCGGCGGAAGCGTCGAAGCAAGATGCGTCGCCAGATCCGACGCCAACTCGCGCACCCTCGCGGCGATGGTGGTTTCGTCGAGCAGAACTTCGCTGATGTCGTCGTGCATCGCACCCCCATACATACGATCGTCCTCCGTCTTCGATCCGTCGCTCATGGCCGGAGCTTCTCCAACAGTCGTGCTCGAACGTCCTTCGCGTCGGCCTGCCCCCCCGACGCCTTCATGACCGCGCCGACCAGTCTCCCGACCGCGGCATCCTTTCCTTGCCGCACATCCTCCGCAGCCTGCGCCTGGGACTCGATCGCCGCCTCGATCCAGCCTTCCATCGCTCCTTCGTCGCGTACCACGACGAGACCGTTCGACTCCGCCAGCTCGCCCATGTCGAGCGGTTGGGCTTCCGCGAGCTCCAGCAGTCGATCCACCGCCTGGGGCGGAACGGTGCCCTCCCGCCGCAGCTGCAGAAGCTGAGCCACCTGGGCGGCGGTCACGCCGGTCTCGTGGGCAAGCACGCCGCGTTCGTTCGCCCTCTTGGCGAGCTGGTTCAGGATGAGCTTCGCCGCCTCGTGACCCGCCTGCCTCGCGTCCACCGACGTCTCGGTGGTGGCCTCCAACTGCTGCGTCACCACATCCTCGAACCAGAAGCACAGGTCCCGATCCTCGACCAGGGACGAGGCGTCCTTCTCGGGCAGACCGTAGTCGTCGCGATATCGCGCTCGTCGGGCGATGGGCAGTTCGGGTATCTCGCGTCGAACCGCCTCGATCCACGCCTCGTCCATCTCCACCGGCAGCAGATCCGGCTCGGGGAAGTACCGGTAGTCGTGCGCGTCCTCCTTCTCTCTCTGGAGGACCGTCACCAGCTTCTGATCGTCCCAGCCCCGGGTCCTCTTCATACCCCGACCCATCACTCGGCCGGTCTCGAGAAACTCCTCGAGCTGGCGGGTCCGTTCGTGCTCGATGGCGCCCTCGACCGCTCGGAAGCTGTTGAGGTTCTTGATCTCGACCACCGGCGTCCGGTACTCCCGCCCTTCGTTGGTGTCGATGACCAGGTTGATGTTGGGCTCGAAGCGCATGTGCCCCTTCTGCATCACGCCCTCGGTCACACCGAGGAATCGACACAGCGAACGGAGCTCGCGGGCGAACGTGACGACGTCCTCCGCGCAGTCGAAGTCGGGTTCCGTCACGATCTCGAGCAGCGGCGTGCCGGCGCGGTTCAGATCGACCAGGCTTCCCGCGTAGCTTCCTCCCCCCGGCAACTCGTGACCGAGCTTGCCGGTGTCCTCCTCCAGATGGGCACGGGTGATCCCGATACGACGCTGTCCGCCGTCGGCGGAGGGGATGTCGACTGCGCCGTCGAAGCAGAGCGGGAGGTCGTACTGGCTGATCTGATAGCTCTTGGGAAGATCGGGGTAGGCGTAGTTCTTCCGATCCCACTTCGCGTGCTCCGCGATCGAGCAGCCGAGGGCCAGACCGACCTTGGCGGACATCTCGACCGCTCGACGGTTCATGACCGGAAGGGTGCCCGGCAGTGCGTCGACGAGGGGATCGACCAGGGTGTTCGGCGGCGAATCTTCGAATTCGGGACACGCCGGATTTGGTGCGCGGGTGAACATCTTCGACCGCGTCGAGAGCTCGACGTGGATCTCCAGCCCGATGATGAGCCGCACGGACGCGATGTCTTCTTGTCGAATCGTGGTGGTCATTTCGGAGGACATTCTACGACCTTGAGCGGTTCGATTCGTCGTCTCGTTGCCCAAGGCATATCCTCATGGAGCGCCATGCCGTCCGCTCGATCCATCCTCGCCCAGCTGATCGCGATCCTCGTCGCCTCCCATGGCGTTGCGGCCAATCCTTCCACGGTCGGACGACCCGGCGTCGACGCCGACCTGCTCGCGGTCGGCCGGCTCTACCACCGACCGGACCAACCGATCGAGGCCACCCTGGCGCTTCGCGGGAGGCGCCAGGCCCCCGAGCTCGGATTCGACCTGGTACTCCTCGACGAGGAGGGGTCGATCCTGGATCAGACGAGCGGGATTCGGGCGGGCAACCACGACCTCGGACGACTGCTTCCGGTGCTGCTGGATCTCGAACGAGTCGCCAGAGTCCAGGTCATCGCGGAGGGGCACCCGATCGGGACCCCCATCGTCGTCGAACCTCTTCTCAATCCTGCTCCGATTCGTACGGTGAGGGAGACCGGCCCGGACGGAACGCGGTCGACCCGGATCATCGGCTTCGGCGACGAACTCCTCCGACCCGACGACGAATCCGATCGAAGAGCCCTCGATTCCCTGCGGGATTCGCCGGACTGGAACCCGGGCGACCCCACCGCGCGCAGCGGATTCAGGGTCTATCCCGATCGCGACGTGGTGATGAACACCGACTTCGGCGAGCTCCGAATCCAGCTCGCGCCGGAATCCGCTCCCAACACCGCGTGGAACTTCAGAAGACTCGTGGAGAACGGTTTCTACGACCAGACGACGTTCCATCGCATCGTGCACTTCGATCGCACCGGCGAACGTTTCGTGATTCAGGGCGGTGATCCAAGTGGAACCGGACACGGCGGCCCCGGCTACCGGCTTCCCTTCGAACGATCCGAGCTCCCCCACGACCTCGGGGTGCTCTCGATGGCCCGCTCCGACGATCCGGACAGTGCGGGGAGCCAGTTCTTCATCTGTCTCTCGCGGGCGGGCACCGCGCGACTCGATGGGCAGTACTGCAGCTTCGGATGGGCGACCTCCGGCGCCGAAGCGATCGCCCGCATCGCCGACGTGGAGGTCGAGGACGCGGCGCAAGGACGTCCCACCCACCCACCGGTGATCGATCGAGCGGTACTCGTGCCGGCAGAACCGATGTTCCCCGGCGTTCCTCGGAGCCGATCCAGGATCACGACCTGGTGGACGCCCGTCTCTGCGGATTCGGACGAGGGACGTCGCCCCCGTTGAGCGACGGGGGACCCCGTCTATTCCGCGTCGATGGCGTGGATGCCGCCGGTCATGCGGGGCATCTCGCCGGTGGGCGCACCGGACCTCGGATCGATGTCGACCGCCGCGATCGAGCGAACCACGTCGATCCCGTCGACGACCTTGCCGAACGCCGTGTACTCCCGGTCGAGATGCTGGCACTTCTCACGGCCGAGACAGATGAAGAACTGGCTCCCCGCACTGTCCGGATCGGCCGAACGCGCCATCGAGAGGACCCCCTCCTCGTGCCGGCGGTCGTTGAATTCGGCCTTGAGATGATGGCCGGGGCCTCCGGTGCCGGGCATGCCACCGCTCCCCTCCTTGGTGTTCGGGCACCCACCCTGGATCACGAACTCGGGCAGGATTCGATGGAATCCCAGGCCGTCGTAGAACCCCTCTCCGCCGAGCGTGAGAAGGTTCTTCACGTGGTTCGGCGCCACGTCGTCCCAGAGCTCGACGGTGATGTTGCCGTGATTGGTCTCGATGGTTGCGCGGGGGTAGGACAAGTCGTGCTCCGAATGAAGAAGGATGATGCGTCCGACGGATGACCGTCGGTCGGAGAAGGATACTCGCTCGCGAATCAGCGGTCAGGGCCGATGCCACGGCCGGCCCGGGTCGCCCGGACGAGCGTCGGCAGGAGATACACCCGGCCCTGGAAGGTGGAGATCCGACCGCTGATCAGAACCTCGCTGCGCACGTCGGCTTGTCGAACCAGACGCTCGAGCCGTTCGAGCTCGAGACACGGAAGAAGAATCACGCTCGCGACGTCCGACCCCGAGCCGTCACCCGCGAGGACGAATCTCCAGACGCCGCTCGCGGGATCACGCGAGATTCGACCGCGTCGATCCACGAATCTCGTACCCGCGTCGATCGGCGTCGCGGTGACCGGCAACGCCTCTTTGAAGTCGAGACTCCTGGGCACCGCGCCGATTCGAGCCTCGAGTTCCCGCTCGAGACGCTCCGCAAGTTCGTCGTCGTCGGGACCAGCCGCGTTCGGCGTCGGAACCGACGGAGGTGCCGTCGTCTCGACGTCGTCCAACTTGAACATCGGAACCACCGCTTCGGGAAGCAGGAAGTTCCGTCCGCGATAGACGAGCACCCGCCCGGAGACCTCGAACTCCCCCTCCTCGAGCGTCCGGTCCCCTTCGGTATCGACCACCTTCTCGACGCGGACGAGATCCTCGAGTCCACGACTCGGAAGCAGGATCAACTCCCGCTGGACCACGGTCCGCTCCGTCGGACGCGGACTGAATCGATACACCCCCAGCGTCTCGTCCCGCTTGATTCTCCCGACCACCTTCTGAAGGATTCCTCCCTCCCGAAGAAGCGGAGCTCGTCCCTCGAGCTCGACGCCATCGGGGACCACGACCCGCCGGATCGGCGGTGGGAAGTCCTGCTGGGCGAAAGACGACTGGGCCGGACATGCAATGGCGACCACCGCGGCGACGAGGCCGCGGGCAGTCCTGCGAATGGATGGAATCGCGGCGTGGTTGATCATGCTCGACATGCTACGCCCCGAAATGCCGTAGGTGTCGTTGCGACGAAGCCGATATACTCCTGGACCCGGCCGAGTACCCAAGTGGTCTAAGGGAACGGATTGCAAATCCGTGATTCGTGGGTTCGAATCCCACCTCGGCCTTCGAGAACGCCCGTCACCCGTGACGGGCGTTCTGTCGTGTCGGGGACGCGCCCTGAATCCCGTGAACTCTCGAAGTCCGGTCGCCGGATCCCATCCTCGAACCGGGTTCATCGGCGTCCGGGACGCGGCAAGGTGCTAGATCAGGGCAGCCAGGCACCCAGGATGAGCCCGAGATCGCCACCATCCACGCTGCCGTTCCCATCGAGATCGGCCGGACACCCCACGCAGATCCCCCAGCTTCCGAGCATCTGGCCGAGGTCGGCGCCGTTCACGGCGCCGTCGCCGTTCAAATCGCCGAACACGCCGTCTCCAGAGGAGTCGATTTCGACCTCCAGTCGCAGATCAAGCGTGTGGACCGTCTCGCCGGGCACGTCCTCGTCGGAACACTGCACCACCAGATCGACCGCATAGACGCCGTCGGCCAGACCATCGGTGCTCAGGCCGAACCGAAGGAGCCCGCTGGTGTCGGTCACCGAGTCGCCGAGACCGTCCCAATTGAAGAATCCAAGGGTCAGACCGGAGATCGAGTCGAGGTCGAGCGACGACTGCAGCGCATCCCAGCGGGCGTTGTAGACGGGGACGTCGATGAACAGGATCCCCTCGTCGGGAGCGGAGGTCTCGGACACGATCCGGCTGCTCGTCACGGTCTTGGCGGACCAGGACGGCACCGCCGGCCGGATCGCCGTACCCGAGGTCTGGAGGGAGTAGCTCGGCTGGCTGACGCCCGGCGAGGAGGAGGTGACGGACGCCGAAGCGTTGAACGGGCCTTCGATGTCGCCCACGAGCGACAGCGGTACGACGGCGAAGCTCGGGAGGAGCGGCGCCACGCCGGAGCTGCCTCCGACCAACGTCCCGTCTCCGGAGACCTGGTAGTCCACCTCGTCGATCGTGCCCGCATCCGATCCCTGTCGGGAGTTCGCGACGAGGATGTTGATCGACGCGGAACCGCCGCTCACCACCCGGCCGAGATTCTCCGAGAGCACGCAGGAGAGCTGCCCGGGGATCTGGAGGTCGCACAGCACCGGAATGTGGTCGCTCGCGTCGAAGAGATCGTCCGCGAGCTGATTGGATCGCGAGATCTCGCCGGGGAAGTAGAAGTTGTTGCCCGAGTTGATCGACCCGTTGTAATGGTTTCCGTCGTTGCCGAAGGCGCGATAGCTGCCGTCGATCACCGAGAAACCCTCGCCACCGAACATCGTCGGACTGTAGAGCTGCAGGTCGAAGCGATCGTCCATGCCGCCACCGACGAGATCGCCGCCGTTGAGCCGAGGACTCTGGGTGTGCTTGATCGCGTTCGACGATCCACCCCAGGAACCCGTGCCGAGTGGATCCTGCGCCACACCGGAGCCCGCTTCCAGGAACTCCAGGTAGGCCAGCTCGTCGTTGTCGTAGACGTTGAAGTCGCCGAGGTAGATGATGTTGGAACCCGCGGGCAGCGAGTCGCCGTCGTTGCGGACCGCGATGGCGCCGTCGTGCCGGACCTCAGCATTCTCGCTGCCGATGCTCGCCTTGAGGTGCATGCTGTAGACCCAGATCACCCCCGCCGCGTCGGTCGACCCGTTCGATCTGAGCTGCCAACGATCGCAGTCCCGGCCCGCGCCGGTGAAGATGTCTCGATGGCCGGATGGAATCTCCGTGAAGAGATCCGTGCGGTAGATGAGCATCTGCGCTCCACCCGCGTTGTTCTCCGATCCGCTCGACGTGTAGGTCGCCGTGGCGTAGCTGGCTCCGGGGATTCCGGCATTGACCAGGGCGAGCATGGTCCCGGCGATCGAGGAGGGCACCTCCTGCAGCGCGATCAACGCCGGTGCGCTCGCGAATCCTGGGATGTCGTCGTTCGCGGCGGCGGCGAACACCGCTTCGACCGCGTTCGCGTCACCCCCAAGACGGGCCACGTTCCAGCTCATCACGCGAACCTGCGCCCAGGCCGTACTCGCCAGAAAGACGCTCGAGACCACCATGAGGATGGCCGTCGAACGGGTGAGACCGTTTCTCCGCCCCTCGGACGTCGAATCTTGAATGCACGGCACCAGGAAAACCTCCGAAGTCGGCACGAGGACCGGTCCAAACCCGGAACGACAGGTCGATCGACCTTCGGATCCAGTGTAGAACGCACCTCTGAGGTGTCCTAGACGCGATTTCAGATTTCGGTTCGAAAGCCGGGGCGGGATGCTCAGGCGGCCCGAGGTCCCTCGTCATCGCCGGAGCTGGGCAGCATGCAGTCGAGTTTTCGGGCGAGAACCTCGATTCGACGACAGGCGTCGTCGGCGACCCGCAGAACGTGCTCGACATCCGCCGGCCTCGAATCGGACATCATTCCTGGAAACGGGAACGATGCCGGAGCCTCGGATTCGAGATCCTCGATGGAATCTCGTTCATCGACCATGTGCCAGCCGTTTGGAAGTTCCGTTCGCTTCATGGGAGGCCCTTTCCGACGGGACTGAAACCACATCGCCCGTCCACCCCTGGCATCGGTCCTTCGACAGGCCGACTTTCGCTCGAATGGAAACCCGGTCGCGGATTCTCGGATGGACCGATTCCACGAGCCCCACCCGCGGGGAATGTCGGGATGATGCCGATCAACCGGCCGAAGCGATCTCGTTTCCGGACTCTCGCGACTCGAAGACCCGCTTCGAGCGGCTGAGAATCGAATAGATCAGTCCGACCACGATCAACGAGAGCAGGAAGAAGCCGCCGGCGACCGCACCACTCCGGACCATCATTTCCCGATCCGGAGCATCGTTGACCGTCGACGCGTATCCGCCACCAGCGTGCACGGAACGTTCGGCGGGCAGCGTGGCCCGAGCCCCCTGCTCCCGCCGCGGCGCCTGCCGGGATGATTCGGAGACCATCGTCGTCGCGATCGCATCGAGGGTCGGCTCGACCGTGCGTCGATCCGCTCCTGCGAGCACCAGTCGCATGCGTCCCGCGCCCTCGTCCTCGAAGGCCAGTCGATTCGCGAGCAGATCGGCGGTCTTCGTCTCGGTGCTCCCGTCGGCGATGCCTCGCATGGCGAGTCGCTTCTGGACCAGCGTGACGAAGGCGGGGTCGGTCGCGAGCGCCCGATGCCAGGTGTTCCAATCCTCGGCCGCACGATCGGTGAGGGCGCTTCCGTCCGCCGTCTTGGCGGTGAGCAGGACCGAAGCGCTGCCGGGTCCGGGCATGAAGCGATCGACGCCGATCCACCCCGCCGCGGCGGAGAGAACGAGGAGCACGAGCAGCCACGCCGCGGTGGCGAAGGCTCTCGGTCGGGCCCAGCGACGAACCATCTGCTGTTCACTGCGAGCGAGGAAGTCGCGAACCTCTTCGAGTTCCTGTCGCTGCGCGTCGATCCGCTGGTTTTCATGGAGCGAACCGACGCCGCCCACACTGCTGGCGATCTGCTCCTCGCGTCGCTTCAGGATGGATCGCATCGATCCCAGACGAGCCTTGCGTCGATCGAGATGGCGGGCGATCTCACTCACCCGCTCGGCCCGACGGCGAAGCTGTTTCGCCATCTCCTGCGCCTGTCCACGGTCGTTGGTCATGGACAGCGCGGTCTCGAGCTCGTCACCACGGCGTTCCAGCCGAGCGCATTCGGCTCGAAGCGCGTCGAACTCGCCCTTGGCCACCGAATCGGCGTCGCCGGTCTGGTCGGCACGCGAGATCGCGGCATCCAAGGCGTGCTGGAGTTCCCGCGTCCGTTCCGCGACGAGGGCCTCCACATCCACGTCGGTCGCGTCCACGTCGCTTTCCCGCCTACGGGCGAGTTCCAGTCCCGCCTCCAGATCCGAGATACGGGCCAGAAGCGGTGCTTCGATCTCCTCGCGTCCCTGCCTCGACTCCTCGCGGACCCTCTGAAGTTCGGATTCCAGTTCAGCGACCAGCGCCATCGCTTCTGCGCCGCGCTCGAGTCTCGGTGCCTGCTCCGCGATCGCCTCCGCGAGTTCGGCGAGCTTGGATCCGGCGAGCTGCAGCTGCCGTTGGTCCTCCTGGGTCACCGCCTCCAGCTCGGCCACTCGGGACTTCGCGATCGCGAGCGCTTCGACGCCCTCGGCGATCACGTCCTCCTGGGCCGAAAGCCGCCGCTCCAACTCGGAGGTGGCTTCGCTCCTGGTCTGGAGATCCTCTTCGAGCGATCGACATCGTTCGTGTGCGGCATCGAGATCGGCGCGAGCGCTCTCGCACGTCTCTTCCGCGACGGACTTCTCGTTCTCGAGCTCGGAGATGCGGGTCGACAGCTCCCCGACCCTTCGATCGAGAGACTCTCGCTGTTCGCGAAAGGCCTGCTCGCCGGCCTTGTACTCCTCGAGCCGCGTGGTGAATTCCGCGGCGGCTCGCTCCATCTCCTCCGTCATGCGATCGCGATCCCGTTCGACTCCGGAGATCCGCTCTTCGGCGGCCCGCTCCCGGCCCTCGAGATCCTGCGACCAACCCTCGAGCCGGCTTCGCTCTTCGCTGTTCTGACTCGCGTCGTTCCGATTTCGGGTCTCGAGCTCCTCGAGCGCACGCTTGTCCTGGAGCAGCGTCTCCGCATCCCGTCGATACGTCGCCTGGACGTCCTCGAAGTCCCGTCGCGCGGAATCGAACTCGCTCCGTTCCGAATCCATGCGGGATCGCGTCTCGGCGATCTCGTCCTGGAGACGCTCGAGCTCGCCACTGCGTTCCTCGACGAGGGCTTCCGCCGCCGTCACTCGACGCTGACGTTCGGCCAGATCGGCGAACTCGTCCTGTTGCCGGTTCTGCACGTTTCGGATCCGCGCCAGATGCGACTCGACGTCGGCGATCAGGGACAACACGTCGCCGCCCCGCTCCTCCGAAGCGTTCGTGGCATCCGAAGACGTCTCGAGACCGGGGTCCACGTTGTGCTCGTGCTGTTCGTTCATGCCGTGCTCCGCTCGATTCCACACCTGCGATCGACCAATCCGGGGTCCAGGAACCGGATAACGCGTCGTGAAGTCATCGGCCCATCGGAGGGCCCACTGGAGCGGACCTGCCGACGGATCCGAATAGCGACCCGGGGCGGTCCGAATGATCTGCATGGAGAGGTCCGGAAACTCGACCGAATCCGGTCATCCAGGCCGAGCGAAGCACCTACGATGTCTGCTATGCAGGATGTCGCTCAGGATTTCGCCCCGAAAGATCTCGTTCGGTCTCCGGAACTCGTCCCGATCGCCGAGAAGGTGCTCAGGGGCGATCGCCTTTCCCTCGAGGACGGGCTGACCCTCTACGAAACCGCCGACGTCCACGGCGTCTGCGCCCTTGCGGACCTCGTTCGACGGCGGATGCACGGACGGACGGCGTTCTACAACGTCAATCGGCACGTCAACTACTCCAACGTCTGCGCCCTGAGCTGCTCCTTCTGCGCCTTCCATCGGAAGCGAGGCCAGGACGGTGCGTACGAGATGGACATCGAAGAGGTCCGAGACGCGGCGCTCGCCGCGGCGGACGCCGGTGCCACCGAACTGCACGTCGTCGGAGGACTGCATCCGTGGCTGCCGTTTGAGCACTACACCAAGATGCTCTCGGAGCTTCGAACCGCGGTCCCGAGGATCCATCTCAAGGCCTTCACGGCGGTCGAGATCGTGCACCTCCAGCGAATCTCCAAGCGTGGCAGAGACGGCTACGAAGGCACGCTCGCGGTTCTGCGCGATCTCAAGGAGGCGGGGCTCGGATCGTTGCCGGGGGGTGGCGCGGAGGTCTTCGACGACCGCGCCCACGACACCGCCTGGAAGGGGAAGATCAGAGGCGATCAATGGCTCGACGTGCATCGAGCCGCCCATGAGCTGGGACTGAACTCCAACGCGACGATGCTCTACGGCCATGTGGAGGGCCGACGCGAGCGGATCGTGCACATGGATCTTCTGAGGAAGCAACAGGATCGAACGCTCGCGAACTGGGCGGAACATCAGAACATCGGCACGAGACCGGACACGGACGGCGTGCTCCTGAGCGGTCCCCTGGACGCGTATCCCCAACAGCGTCTTCCCATGCCGGGACAATGCGGACTCGACACCGGATACTTCCAGACGATCATCCCCCTCCCCTTCTTTCCCGACGAGAGTGGACTCGAGCAACTTCCGGGACCAACCGGTCTGGAGAACCTCCGCACGCTTGCGATCGCGAGACTCATGCTCGACAACATCCCCCACGCGAAGGCGTTCTGGATCATGCAGACCCTGGGGATGGCCCAGCTGATGCTCGACGCCGGCGCCGACGATCTCGACGGAACGGTGGTCTGGTACGACATCACGCACCTTGGTGGCTCGTCGACGCACCAGGAGACCACCGTCAACGACCTCCGACGCATCGCCACCGAGGCCGGGTTCGATCCGGTGGAGCGCGACACGCTGTATCGAAGGGTCGAACGAGACGGCGCGAACTGGCGACTCGCGGACGAATCGCTCCCGGTCGCCGGCTGACCGCCTAGCGGCCGCGATCGCGGCCGATGGCCCAACCGAGTTCAGGCATTCGAAGGATCCCGGCGCCGACGAGGTAGACCGCCGCGCCGACGGCGGTGAGGGATCCCAGTCGAATCAGCGCCGTGATCCAGGGGGACGTCGCGGTCATCGGTGGAAGCAGGACACCCACCCCGTAGACCGCCAGCGACATCAGCGAAACCAGCACGAGCATCCGGATCGTGGGACCCACCACCTCCATGGACCAGATCCGACCCACCGTGGTCGAGAGGGATCGAGAGAGCAGAACCGTCTGGAGCACCGCGCAGATCGCCGTGCTGACCGCGAGTCCGGACACGCCGAGCGACGTGCCGAACACGAATACGAGATTGAGCACCAGATTCACGCACACGACGAGAATGGCGATGCGGACCGCCGTCATCGCCTGACGCCTGGCGTAGAACGCGCGCACGAGAAGCTGATTGACGCTGTAGCTCCAGAGCGCGATCGAATAGGGCACGAGGACGGCCACCACGGCCCGCACCGCATCGAGGTCGAAGGCTCGCCCCTCGAGAACCACAGTCGTGAACTCGCGACGGACGAGGACGATTCCCGCAGATGCCGGAATGCCCAGGAACAGCGTGAGCCGAAGGCCCCGGTGGACGGTGGCGAGAAACCGGCCTCGCTCGCCCACCTCTCGAGCGAGCTGGGGGAAGATCGCGGTCGCGATCGCGATGCCGAAGACCCCGAGTGGAAACTCGTACAGTCGCGACGCGAACGACAGCGTGGCCATCGAGTCCTCGCCGAGCGGGTACTCCATGCCGAGGATCGTCGGCCCCACGTAGACCGGCCAGCTCGCGATCAGGCCGTCGAGAAACGTGTTGAGCTGCAGCACGCCGAGACCGAGGATCATCGGAAGCGCCTGGTGGAGGACGCGGCGGCGAGCGATTCGGGCTCGACGTCGTCCCCGCGCGTCGATCGGCGTCGCATCCCGACCATTCGTTCGAACGACCTCCGCCACCGTCCACCCGGCCTGGAGAACGCCCGCGGCCACCACGCCCCATGCGAGGAGGTGGATCTGGTCCGCGTCCACCGAGTCTCCATCGCTTCGCCACCACGCGAGCATGATGGCCGCGATGAGGCACAGGTTCAGAATGACCGGAATGGCCGCGGTCACGGCGAAACGTCCCCTCACCTGAAGTACGGCGCCCCCAAGCGCCGCGATGCAGACCAGCGGCATGTACATCAACGTGATCGGAAGCAGCGATCGACCGACCTCGCCGGACGAGGACGGAACGAAGGCGAGCAACAGCTCCGCCAGCAACAGGATGGCGAGCAGTCCGAGTGCGACTCCGGAGAGTACGGCGGCGACGAGTCTTCGGGCCGCCGCGGGATCGCGCGACGCGAGTCTCGTCTGCTCGGGAATCAGGGCCGCCGACAAGGCGCCCTCGCCGAAGAGGCGTCGAAAGAGATTAGGCACCAGGAAGGCGAAGAAGAATCCGCTGGTGAGTCCGTCGAGACCCACGAACCGCGACATGCAGGCGTCCCGCGCCAGGCCACCGACGCGACTCACGAAGGTCAGGGCCGCAACGGTGAACGCATGCCGCTGGAATCCGCGAGGAGCGGGCTCACCCATCCGCCGATACCGTCGTTGCGCTCACGACGTCGAGCGCGTATCCGATACGGCCCATGGCGGGATCCACTTCGTTTCGAACGACATGGACTCGGCAGCGACGGTCGCCCTTGCGAAAGACCACGGTCGAGGTGGAGGGAGTCGCGCCTCGCCTCTCGACGGTCCACCCGGTCTTGGTAAATTCTCGGATCAGCCGATCGGAGGTCTTCGCAGGGTCGTCCACCTTCTCGGAGAAGACGGTTTCCAGGCCGACCAGGACACCTTCACGCCTTTCGATGCCGGTGGTGGCCTGACCGGAGACCTCAGAGGGCGCCGGAATGTCGCTGTTGAGTACGTAGTGCAGCTTGGACGCACAACCGGCGAATGCGACAAGCACACCGATCACGGACAGACGCTGAAGGAGAACTCGGGGACGACCGCTCAACATGCCCCCCCATGGTCGCCGCTCATGCGCTCGGCCGCAATCGCCGGAGCCACCGGAGCACCACATTCTGGACAGATCGAGTCCGCGGTCCGCGGAGCGAGATGACGCAGGTCGTATCCGCATGCGGGACATCTCGACTGCGAGTCCGCAAGGCGGCGATTCGACCATCGTCGTAGCACGCCGACCGTCCCGGCCGCGATCAGACCCAGGATCGCCGCGTCGAACGCCATGGCGTCCGCCACCGGCAGGTCGCCGAACCACTTGACGACCCCCCGACCGGGTCCACCGATCTGAAACGACGTGAACACGTGGAGCAGATCGAGGATCACGCCCAGGATCGAGACCATCACCACGATGGTCAACGTCGGCAGCAGGACGGGATATCGGCTCGTCAGCCGATCCACCAACCCGCGGGGGATCCCGACCGATGGCGCCTCCCGCCGCCCTCCTGCGGGAGGGTCGCCGCGCCGACCCGCGTCCGTGGGGCCGTGCGACCGAGGCATGGCCGGACGACCTCCGCACGCACATCTGGCCTCGTCGGCCGGAATCGAATCCAGGCAGAGGAGGCACCTTCGGTCGCGTTCGAGACGCTGCTCCATCTGACGCCGCCCCGCCTCGACCGCGGCGATCATGGCGGCGAACGCACCGACGATCGCACCAACCACGAACATGGTGACGGGTCCCACGACCGGATTGCGGCCGATCACCGCCAGCATGGTGCCACCCACCAGGACGCCGAACGCCGCCGCGATCGCGACGTGGCACCAGTTCATGAATCTCGACAACAGCAGCCGCAGGCCGGCCGTCATCCGTTCGTACCGACACACCGCGATCCAATCACGGGGCGACGGTGGTCCGAGCGCCTTCATCCAGGCGGCCGCGAGAAGGATCCCCAGGACGTCCGCGACCAGATCGACCGGATCGAAGCTCCGATTCAAGCCTGGGAGCTCCTGGGTCGTCTCGTCGAAGATCGCCAGGAGCGTCATCAGACCGATCGCACGTGGAATCGTGGAAGCAAGACCGGAGATACGAAACAGAACCGTCAAGACCACGAACGCCGTGAGATGGAGGAGCTTGTCCGGTCCGTCTCCGGGGACGCCGATCGTGAGCTTGGGGTAGTGCGTACCCGCAAGAAAGAAGAGCGTGGCCGAGACCGCCGCCATCCGCGACCAGCGCACGTACCACCAGGCCGGGGTTCCCTGCGGCGCGATGGGGCTGGAAGGAGTTGGTGCGAGGGACATCGAGATCGGATCAGGAGCCGAGCGTGGCATCCGACGCGGATTTCTCGCCCCGGGGCGAAACCTCGAGCGATCCGGAACCGACACCGGTCGGTGGAGGCGCCGTCTCGATCACCGGGGTCCGCTCGTCTTCGGACTCTGCCGGAGACTCGTCACCTTCCGCGGGTTCGTCCTGCGACGCGGCCTCGACCGGATGGCGTGCATCCCACGACGCAATGAAACGCTGGGCAAGCTTGCGATAGTCGATCGCGCCCGGACACCAAGGGGCGTAGTCGAAGATCGACTTGCCGAAGCTCGGCGCCTCCGCCAGCTTGATGTTTCGCCGTATGGCTGGGCGAAGAACGGTCGCGCCGTCCCAGGGGAGTCCACTTCCCTGCGCTTCGGCGAGGAAGGTGTCGATCTCGCTCACGACCTCGCGTGCATGCGTGCTCTGGGTCTCGTGCATGCAGAGGACGATGCCGCCGACCTTCACCGTGGGATTCACGTTCGCTGCAACGAGTCGAACCGTCTCGAGCAGCTTTCCGACACCCTGCAGCGCGAGGAAGTGGGCCTGCATCGGGACCACGACCTCGTCCACCGCGGCCAGTGCGTTCAACGTGAGCAGGCCCAGACTCGGCGGACAATCGAGGATCACGAAGTCGAATCGATGGAGAATCGGCTCGAGTCGCTTCCGGAGAAGATCGTTGCGTTCGGGGTCGCCCGCGAGCTCGCTCTCCGCCGCCGCGAGGTCCACCGCCGCGGGCAGCAGCCACAGGTTGTCGCGCACCTGGACCAACGCATCGTCGATGTCGGCTTCGGGATTCACGAACAGGTCGTAGACCGTCGTCCCCACGGAGTCGCCGTCCACGCCCAGATGAAGGGAGAGGTGCGCCTGCGGATCGAGATCGATCGCCAGGACTCGACGGCCCCCCTCGGCGATGCCCGCGGCGAGATTGCAACTCGTCGTGGTCTTTCCGACGCCTCCCTTCTGGTTGAGAAAGGCGGTGCGACGAGGCGGTCGAGGTTTGTCCCCGAGATCCGAAAGCGACAGCGACATGCCACGAGTGTAACGATCGAGCCTGACAAAATGCGAACCGGGCGGCTCGGTGGATGACCTGACGTCGCCTTCGGTCAGAAGTCGCTTCCCGGCGGTGGCTCGGGATCGTCCCACCAGGAAAGGCCGAAGTTCTGCGTGGGAATCCGTCGTTTCCAGGCGGCTGGCGGCGGCCCCGCGAATTGGACGATCCCCCGAGGGCCGTCCCGTCGGAGGCCCAGTCGGACTCCACCCTCGCGGGACCGATTGATCGCGTCGACCAACCAGCG